>NZ_WVTE01000267.1:0-29439 GCF_009939605.1 Rhodococcus sp. YH1
CGACGACGAAGCGTCCGGCGCCGACGCCGTCGTCTACCTGATGCGCACCCTCGGTGCCGCCGACGTGCAGTTCCTCGGCCGGATCGGCCAGCACGTGGGCGGCGAGTCCGGTCCGCTCGGGGTGATCGGCGTGGTCTCCCGCGCCGACGAGGTCGGCGCCGGCCGCATGGACGCGATGATGTCCGCCAAGGAGGTCGCGGCCCGGTTCGCGGGCGAGCTCGAGCGCACCGGACTGTGCCAGGCCGTCGTGCCGGTCGCGGGGCTGCTCGCGCTGGGTGCGCGGACGTTGCGGCAGAGCGAGTTCGCCGCGTTCGAGGCGCTCGCGCAGGTGCCGTCGCAGGATCTTCAGGTGGCGATGCTGTCGGCGGATCGGTTCGCGCGCCCCGACATCGCGCTGCCTGTCGATCCGGGGACGCGGGCGCACCTGGTCGACCGGTTCGGCCTGTTCGGGATCCGCATGGCCGTCACGCTGATCCATCTCGGGGTACGGGACTCGCCGACGCTGGCCGCGGAACTGGTGGCGCGCAGCGGGCTCGACGAACTGCGTCAGGTGATCGACGTGCAGTTCGGCCAGCGCGCCGATCAGCTCAAGGCGCATTCGGCGCTGATGTCGCTCGAACGGGTCCTGCGCGCCCACCGCAACGGTCCGCTGCTCGCCTCGGTGCAGCGGCTGCTCGCCGACGTCCACGGCTTCACCGAGCTGCGCCTGCTCGGCCGCCTGCGCTCGACCCGGGTCGCGCTGAGCGAGAACGACCTGCTCGAACTGCAGCGGCTGATCGGCGGTTTCGGTATCGGCCCTGCCCAGCGGCTGGGCCTCGGGCCGGACGCGACCGCCGCGGAGATCCACGCCGCCGGCGTCGCCGCCGTCCGCACCTGGCGTGCCCGCGCCGAGCATCCCCTGCTCGACCGGTTCACCGCGAACGCGTGCAGCGTGGCGGCGCGCAGCGGGGAAGGCATCCTCGCCGACGTCGCAGGCTGACAGGTCTCGGACTTCGACAACGGTCGCGACGGTTGTCGAAGTCCGAGACGCATGTGGACACATTTGTCCACAGTCGGAGCACTCATCCACAGATTCGCGGTTGCGGGTTCCGTGTCGCCTCGACCGGGCCGGATCGATCTCAGACTCGACGCCATGGTCGATCCGATCCTCCGCTCCGCCGCCCTCGCCTCCGGGACCACGGAGGCAGAACTTCGCCAGGCGCTGCGCACGGGCGAACTCCAGCGCATCGCTCCCGGTGCCTACCTTTCCCGCACCGTCCTTGAAACGCTCGACGCGACCGGGCTGCACCGTGCCCGGATTCGCGCCGTCCGGTGTGCGCTCGGATCGAGAGCCGCGATCAGCCATGTTTCGGCGGCGATCGTCCACGGGTTCGACGTCTGGGACGCCGACCTTTCCCGGGTCCACCTCACGCACAACCGTCCCACGGGTGCGCGTCGCACCACGCATCTGCACTCGCACGCGGCACTGTTGGCCGTCGATGACGTCGAGATCGTCGACGGTGTGCCCGTCACCTCCGCAGCCCGGACCGTCGTCGACCTCGCACGTACCCTGCCGCCCGAGCAGGCGGTGGTGATCGGGGATTCGGCGATGCGTATGCACCCGGCACTCGACCTCCGGGCCGCGCTCGACGCGGCCGGGAGCAGCGCGGGAATCGCCGCGGCGCGCCGGATCGCCGGTCTCCTCGACGGGCGTAGCGAGAGCCCTGGCGAGTCGCTCAGCCGCCTGCGGATGCGTGAGGCAGGTACCCGCCCGCCGGAACTGCAGCACGAGCTGCGCACGCCCGCGGGCCTTTTCGTCGCCCGGGTCGACTTCTTCTGGGAGGACCCCGGCATCGTCGGCGAGTTCGACGGCATGGGCAAGTACGGAAGCGGGGCACGGGTGTGGCCGCCGACGTAGTACGGCGGGAGAAGCTGCGGGAGGATGCGATCCGGGAGCTGGGTCTCGAAGTGGTGCGCTGGACGTGGGCCGAACTGTTCCGGTTCGACGTCGTGCTGGAGCGGCTGGCTCGGGCTGCCGAACGTGCCCGACGGTAGACACAACTCCCGGACATCGACAGCGGTTGCGACGGTTGTCGATGTCCGACAGCTGTGTGGCTGGCTCCGGCGTCAGCGACGCCGGGCCGCGACGGCGCCGACGACGGTGAGCCCGGCCCAGAGCAGGGGAGCCCACAGCAGGACGCCGGCGGTGGCGTCGCCGGCGTCGGCGAGGACGCTGCGGGCGGCGACGGCCGTGACGACGGTGGCGGCGGAGACGACGGCGAGCGCGAGGGGTGCCCGGGGGTGGCCGCGGCGCAGGAGTTCGAGGAAGACGACGGCGAGCAGGACGAGGAGCAGGCCGGCGGCGGCGAAACCGGCGAGGGTGAGGGCGACGGTGTCGGCGATGCTCTCGGCGGTGGTGCCGGGGTTGGCGCTGCGCAGCGAGTGCTCGAGGGCGTCCCGGACGGGTTCGCGGTCGAGGAGGACGGCGCCGAGCAGTCCGGCGAAGACGACGAACGACAGGACCCAGGCCGAGACCGCGGCGCCGACGCGCGGTGCGGGGGAGGCGGTGGGGTGCAGCGGGGTGACGGAGAACTCCGGGCGGGGCGGCTGCGGGCGCGTGCTCACCCCGGGATCGTAGCCTCCCGCAATTCTTGTGATCCGAGTCACAAAGGGAACACCGCGGGGCGGTCTGCCGTTGGAGGAAGCAGACAACTTGAGCGTCACAGGCTCAACTTTGACTTGACTCGGGATTCCGGGCGGGTGCAAGCTTGAGTCGACTGCGCTCAGCTGAGCCGATCCGGCTCAGGTTGTGCAAGGACACCTATGCGGCACACCGGTGTGCCGCAGCGAAGAATGGAGAAACACTATGGCTCGTGCGGTCGGTATCGACCTCGGAACCACCAACTCCGTCGTTTCCGTTCTGGAGGGCGGCGAGCCCGTAGTGGTCGCCAACTCCGAGGGATCGCGCACCACCCCGTCGGTCGTCGCCTTCGCCAAGAACGGCGAGGTGCTGGTCGGCCAGCCCGCCAAGAACCAGGCGGTCACCAACGTCGACCGCACCATCCGCTCGGTCAAGCGTCACATCGGCACCGACTGGACCGTGGAGATCGACGGCAAGAAGTACACCTCGCAGGAGATCAGCGCGCGCACGCTCATGAAGCTGAAGCGGGACGCGGAGGCTTACCTCGGTGAGGAGATCACCGACGCCGTCATCACCGTCCCCGCCTACTTCGAGGACGCACAGCGGCAGGCCACCAAGGAGGCCGGGCAGATCGCCGGCCTGAACGTGCTGCGCATCGTCAACGAGCCGACTGCCGCGGCGCTGGCCTACGGCCTGGACAAGGGCGAGAAGGAACAGACCATCCTGGTCTTCGATCTCGGTGGCGGCACCTTCGACGTGTCCCTGCTCGAGATCGGCGACGGCGTCGTCGAGGTCCGCGCGACCTCCGGCGACAACCACCTCGGTGGCGACGACTGGGATCAGCGCGTCGTCGACTGGCTGGTCGAGAAGTTCAAGGCACAGCACGGCGTCGACCTGACCAAGGACAAGATGGCCCTGCAGCGTCTGCGCGAGGCCGCGGAGAAGGCGAAGATCGAGCTGTCGAGCTCGCAGTCGACGTCCATCAACCTGCCGTACATCACGGTCGACGCGGACAAGAACCCGCTGTTCCTCGACGAGCAGCTCTCGCGCAGCGAGTTCCAGAAGATCACCTCGGATCTGCTCGACCGCACCCGCGCGCCGTTCCAGCAGGTCATCAAGGACGCCGGCATCTCCGTCAAGGACATCGACCACGTCGTCCTGGTCGGCGGCTCGACCCGCATGCCCGCCGTGACCGACCTGGTGCGCGAGCTGACCGGTGGCCGTGAGCCCAACAAGGGCGTGAACCCGGACGAGGTCGTCGCCGTCGGTGCCGCCCTGCAGGCCGGCGTCCTCAAGGGCGAGGTCAAGGACGTGCTGCTGCTCGACGTCACCCCGCTGTCCCTCGGCATCGAGACCAAGGGTGGCGTGATGACCAAGCTCATCGAGCGCAACACCACCATCCCGACGAAGCGCTCCGAGACCTTCACCACGGCCGACGACAACCAGCCGTCGGTGCAGATCCAGGTCTTCCAGGGTGAGCGTGAGATCGCGGCGCACAACAAGCTGCTCGGCTCGTTCGAGCTCGGTGGCATCGCCCCGGCTCCGCGCGGCGTCCCGCAGATCGAGGTGACCTTCGACATCGACGCCAACGGCATCGTGCACGTCACCGCGAAGGACAAGGGCACCGGCAAGGAGAACACGATCAAGATCCAGGAGGGCTCCGGCCTCTCCAAGGAGGAGATCGACCGGATGATCAAGGACGCCGAGGCGCACGCCGAGGAGGACCGCAAGCGTCGCGAGGAGGCCGAGGTCCGCAACCAGGCCGAGTCGCTCGTGCACCAGACCGAGAAGTTCCTCCAGGAGAACGGGGACAAGGTCGCCGCCGACGCCAAGAGCAAGGTCGAGGCCGCGATCAAGGAGACCAAGGACGCCCTCGCCGGCACGGACATCGCCGCGGTGAAGACCGCCGTCGAGAAGCTCGCGACGGAGTCGCAGGCCCTCGGCCAGTCCCTGTACGAGTCCCAGGCCGCCGACGCGGGTGCTGCCGCCGGTGACGGCGCGGCTGCCGGCTCGGACAACGTCGTCGACGCCGAGGTCGTCGACGAGCCGACCGACTCGGAGAAGAAGTGACGGCGGAGAAGCCCGAGCAGGAGCCGGTGACCGTCACCGACAAGCGTCGGATCGACCCCGACACCTTCGAGGTTCGCGACCCGGAGACCGGGTCGCAGCCCGTCGGCGGTGCGGACACCGAGGCTCCGGCTGCGGGAGAACACGAGGAGGCCGCGCTCGCGGCCGAACCGTCGCCCGAGTCGGCTCAGCTGGCCGAGCGCACGGCGGACCTGCAGCGCCTCACCGCGGAGTACGCCAACTACCGGCGTCGCGTGGAGCGCGAGCGGGTGGTCACGACCGAGGCGGCCAAGGCCTCGGTGGTCACCCAGCTGCTCGACGTCGTGGACGACCTCGACCGGGCCCGCGCCCACGGCGACCTCGAGCAGGGGCCGCTGAAGTCGGTGGCGGACAAGCTGAACGGCGTCCTGTCGGGCCTGGGGCTCCAGCCCTTCGGCGACGAGGGCGACGCCTTCGACCCGGAGATCCACGAGGCCGTGCACATGGAGGGCGACGGCGCGAACCCGGTGCTCGACACGGTGCTGCGCAAGGGATACCGGCTCGGTGAGCGGATCCTGCGGCACGCGATGGTGACCGTGACGGACGCGGGCGACGCACCGGCGGAAAAGCCGGCGTCCGGTGCGGACAACGAGTAAGTACAGGGAAACAGCGAGAGGAGGAGACGCCCGGTGAGCCAGAGGGAGTGGATCGAGAAGGACTTCTACAAGGAGCTGGGTGTCTCCTCCGACGCGTCGGCCGACGACATCAAGAAGGCCTACCGCAAGCTGGCGCGGGATCTGCATCCCGACGCCAACCCCGGCGACACCCGGACGGAGGAGCGCTTCAAGGCGGTCAGCGAGGCGTACGCCGTGCTGTCCGATCCGGCCAGGCGCAAGGAGTACGACGAGACCCGGCAGATGTTCGCCTCCGGCGGCTTCGGCGGCGGGTTCCGTCCCGGCGCCGGCAGCGGCGGGTTCTCCGGCGGCACCACCACCTTCGATCTCGGTGACCTGTTCGGTGGCGGCGGCGGTGGGGCCGGTGACGCCGGTCTCGGCGACCTGTTCGGCGGCCTGTTCAACCGGACCGGCGGCGGTGGCGCGCGCACCACGTCGCGGCCCCGGCGCGGGTCCGACGTGGACGCCGAGACCACGCTCGACTTCCGCGACGCGGCCCTCGGCGTCACCGTCCCGCTGCGGCTGACCAGCCCTGCGCCGTGCACCACCTGCCACGGCAGTGGCGCCCGACCCGGCACCAGCCCGCGGGTGTGCCCGCGCTGCAACGGAAGTGGCATCGTCTCGCGCAACCAGGGTGCGTTCGGGTTCTCCGAGCCGTGCGACGACTGCCGGGGCACCGGGTCGATCATCGACGAGCCCTGCACGGACTGTCGCGGCAGTGGCATCCAGAACCGCACCCGCACCATCACGGTGCGGATCCCACCCGGGGTCCGGGACGGCCAGCGCATCCGGCTGGCCGGTCAGGGCGAGGCGGGACTGCGCGGCGCCCCGCCCGGTGACCTGTTCGTCACGGTGCACGTGCGCGCCGACAGGGTGTTCGGCCGCGACGGCGACGACCTGACGCTGGTGCTGCCGGTCAGCTACGGCGAGCTGGTGCTCGGCACCACCGTCTCGGTCCCCACCCTGGAGGGCCGGGTCGGGTTGAAGATCCCGGCCGGTACGGCCGACGGGCGCGTGCTGCGGGTACGCGGGCGCGGCGTCCCCAAGCGCGGGGGCGGCGCCGGCGACCTGCTGGTGACCGTCAAGGTGGCCGTGCCCCAGAACCTCGACGACCAGGCGATCGACGCACTGCGGATCTACATGCACGCGGAGCAGGCGAGCGGCTTCGATCCGCGGGCGGGCTGGGCAGGTGCATGATGAGCGAGAACCGCAACCGGCACGATTCGCCGATGGACCCGGACGCCCGGGTCTATGTGATCTCGGTGGCGGCGGAACTGGCCGGCATGCACGCGCAGACGCTGCGCAACTACGACCGGCTCGGCCTCGTCACCCCGCACCGCACGCGGGGCGGCGGGCGCCGCTACTCCCCGCGCGACGTCGCGCTGCTGCGTGAGGTCCAGCGCCTGTCGCAGGACGAGGGCGTGAACCTCGCGGGCATCAAGCGGATCATCGAGCTGACCAATCAGGTCGAGGCCCTGCAGCAGCGGCTGTCCGAGATGGCAGCCGAGATCGCGCAACTGCACGCGTCGCGCCGCGCGCTGGTGCCGGTGCCGCGCAGCAACGCGCTGGTGGTCTGGAAGCCGAAGCACCAGCGCGACAGGTAGGTGCTCGGCCCCTCCGGCCTCGATCACCCAATACCGTTGTGGCCGAATGTCACATCGCGTCGATCAGATCGACACGATGTGACATTCGGCCGTTCAGGGCGGTCACGGGCGGTCACGGGCCGTTCAGGCCGGGACGAGCCCGCTGACGTCGGCGAGCAGTTCGAGCGAACGCAGCCACGCCTTGCGCCCGGGCGCCGACGACACCACGATCAACTCGTCGGCCTGCGCGAGCTCGGTGAAGCGGTCGAGGTAGGCACGCGCCTCGGCCGGGGTGCCGACGGCGGTGTACCGCAGCATCTGCAGCACCTGCTGCCCGGCGGGGGCGTCGAGCAGCATCTCGACCTCGTCGTCGGTGAAGGTACGGCCGCGGCCGAGCATCTGCCGGATGCGCTGTCGCTTGGTGGCCTCGAACAGTGCATTCGCCTCGTCGGTGGTGTCCGCGGCGATCACGCCGACGCCCGCGATGACGTACGGCTCGGCGAGCTGCTCGGACGGCTGGAACTCGCGCCGGTACAGCGCGACGGCGTCCTCGAGCGCCTGCGGCGCGAAGTGCGACGCGAACGCGTACGGAAGGCCGAGCAGCGCGGCGAGTTTCGCCCCGAACAGCGACGAGCCGAGGATGTACAGCGGCACGTCGGTGCCCTTGCCGGGGACGGCGTCGACGCCCGGAATGCGCGACGTGCCGCGCAGGTAGCCCTGCAGCTCGAGCACGTCCTGCGGGAAGCTGTCGGCCGACGACGGGTCGCGGCGCAGCGCCCGCAGGGTGTTCTGGTCGCTGCCGGGGGCGCGGCCGAGACCGAGGTCGATGCGGCCGGGATGCAGCGTCTCGAGGGTGCCGAACTGCTCGGCGATGGTCAGCGGCGAGTGGTTGGGCAGCATGATGCCCCCGGCGCCGAGCCGGATCGTGGACGTGTGGGCGGCGACGTGCGCGATCAGCACGCTGGTGGCCGACGAGGCGATGGTCGGCATGTTGTGGTGTTCGGCGTACCAGATGCGGCGGTAGCCCCACCGCTCGGCGCGCTGCGCCATGTCCACGCTCGCGGCGAAGCTGTCGCGCGCGGTTTCGCCGCGGCCGATGTGAGCCAGGTCGAGAATCGATAGTGGTGTGGTCACCTGGATCCTTCGCGTGTCCGGGGCCCGGGTTCGGGATCCGGGCACACGATCGGTCCAACCACACCGGCCGGTCCACTATTCCGTGACGTGCGCCTCGCCGCTCACCGCACCGGGTTCACGTCGGTGGCGGTGCGGGGATCGAGGAGCGTCTCGCCCGCATACCTGCCGAAGCCGCCGCGGTAGAACAACAGCGGTCCGTCGTCGTGCAGCGCGGTCAGCCCCGTCACACGCGCGACGACGATGGTGTGGTCGCCGGCGTCGTGCTCGGCCTCGACGGTGGCCTCGATGCGGGCCAGCGCGCCCGCGATGGCGGGCGCGCCGTTGTCGCCGCGCGTCCAGTCCACGCCGGTGAACTTGTCGCCGCCGCTGACGGCGAACGCCATGCACGTGTCGCGCTGGTGGTGGGCCAGGACGTTGATCGCGAGGGTGCCGATCTCACGGATCTTCGGCCAGGTCCGCGACGTGCGGGCGGGGCAGAACGACACGAGCGGCGGATCCAGGGACACCGACGCGAACGACTGGCACGCGAAACCCAGCGGTTCGCGGCCGTCGTGGCCGGTCACGACGGTGACGCCGGTGCAGAAGTTGCCCAGCACGTCGCGCATCGTCCGGGGATCGAGCACCGTGTGTTCCGCGCTCATAAGGTTCCTCTCGCCGTTCGGTATCTCTCCAGTGTCCGTCATTCCGGCGGCGGGTTGCGACCGGCGTCCGGCGGACCGTGCCGGGGCTTTCAGCGCTGCCGCATGTCCGACGGCGCCCAGTAGGCGCGCATGCTCGTGATCCGGGCCTGGTCGTCGAAGGTCATCACGTCGATCGGCTCGACCTCGTGCACCCGGCCCCCGGTCTCGGTGACGACCCGGAAGTGGAACGCCGCGCACGACCCGGTCACCCGCAGCGCCAGCAGTTCGGTCGCGCGCCGGGAGCCCTCGAGTGCGCGGTAGAACTCGGCGATCGCCGCCCGTCCGGTCCTCGGCGCGGAGCCGACCGGGTCCTCGAGGGTGGCGTCCTCCGCATACAGCGCAGCGATGTCGGCGCCGCTGCCGTCGGCGACGGCCGCCAGATACTCGACGACGGTGGCGCGGATGCGTTCGGCGTGCGTGACGGTGCCGGACGTGGTCATGGCTGCTCCTGTGGGATCGACGGTTCGTCGCGAGACGAGTCGACGCTAGCGGCACCGTGGACCCAGCCGGGGTCGTCGTCCCACGCATCGGGAGGTTGCGGGATCGCGTTTGCGCGCGCTGCGGTGAGCCGGTGGCGACCGCGCCCACGGACGTCCCGGTGGCCGGGAACCCGCCCGCCGGCGTGGTGGAACTGTCCTAGCGTCGTCGGGCATGCGTGCAGTGGGTCGCCTCGGGTCCGAGGCGCGACCCGACCAGGCAGCGACGATGTGAAGGAGAATTCGAAATGGCGACGAGTCCCGTACCGGCCGTGACCCCCGCCCACGACACCACCGTGGATCTGCTGGTGATCGGGTCCGGCACCGGTATGGCCGCCGCGCTCACCGCGCGCGAGCTCGGCCTGTCGGCGCTGATCGTGGAAAAGACCCGGTACGTGGGTGGCTCCACCGCCCGCTCGGGAGGCGCGTTCTGGGTGCCCGCCAACCCGGTGCTGCGCGAGGCCGGTTCGGGCGACACCCCCGAGCGGGGTCACACCTACGTGCGGTCGGTGGTCGACGGCTCGGCGCCGGCCGAGCGCGGCGAGGCGTTCGTCGATCACGGCGCCGCGACCGTCGAGATGCTCCGGCGCACCACGCCGATGAAGTTCTTCTGGGCCAAGGGTTACGCCGACTACCACCCGGAGCAGCCGGGCGGCGCCGCCGTCGGACGTACCTGTGAGTGCCGGCCGTTCGACACGTCGGTGCTCGGCGACGAGCGCGGCCGGTTGCGCCCCGGTCTGATGGAGGCGGGGCTGCCGATGCCCACCACCGGTGCCGACTACAAGTGGCTGAACCTCATGATGCGGGTCCCCCTCAAGGGATTCCCGCGCATCTTCCGGCGGCTGGCGCAGGGTGTGGGCGGCCTCGCGCTCGGCCGGCAGTACGTCGCCGGCGGGCAGGCGATCGCCGCGGGCCTGTTCGCGGGGGTGCTGCGGGCCGGGATCCCCGTCTGGACCGAGACGTCGCTGGTGCGGCTGGTCACCGAGGGCGAGCGGGTGACCGGTGCCGTCCTCGAACAGAACGGCCGTGAGGTGACCGTGACCGCCCGTCGCGGTGTGGTCCTCGCGGCCGGCGGGTTCGACCACGACATGGCCATGCGACGGAAGTTCCAGTCCGACAGGCTCGCCGACAACGAAAGCCTCGGCGCCGAAGGCAACACCGGCGACGCGATCAAGGTCGCCCAGGAGGTGGGCGCCGGCCTCGACCTGATGGACCAGGCATGGTGGTTCCCCGCCGTCGCGCCGACGGCCCCGGGCAAGCCGCCGCTGGTGATGCTGGCGGAACGGTCCCTGCCGGGTTCGTTCATCGTGGACCACACGGGCCGCCGGTTCACCAACGAGTCCTCGGACTACATGTCGTTCGGTCAGGTCGTCCTCGAGCGCGAGCGGGCCGGCGACCCGGTCGAATCGATGTGGATCGTCTTCGACCAGAAGTACCGCAACAGTTACCTGTTCGCGGCGGGGCTGTTCCCGCGCCAGCCCATCCCGGGCTCCTGGTACAAGGCGGGCATCGCGCACCGGGCCACGGATCCGGTCGAGCTGGCGCGCTCGATGGGGATACCCGAGGACGCGTTCGCCGAGACCTTCCGCCGGTTCAACGACGACGCCGCGTCGGGAACGGACTCCGAATTCGGTCGTGGGGGAAGCGCATACGACCGCTACTACGGCGATCCGACGGTCGAGCCGAACCCGAACCTGCGGTCGCTGACCGAAGGGCCGCTCTACGCGGTGAAGATGACGCTGAGCGACCTCGGCACGTGCGGTGGCGTGAAGGCCGACGAGCGGGCGCGGGTGCTGCGCGAGGACGGCAGTGTGATCGACGGTCTCTATGCGATCGGCAACACCGCCGCGAACGCGTTCGGCAACACGTACCCGGGTGCGGGGGCGACGATCGGTCAGGGCCTGGTGTTCGGGTACATCGCCGCGCAGGACGCCGCGAAGGCAGCCGTTCCCGCGAACGGATGACTCGGCAACGGCCTTACCGCTCGCATTCGTCGATCACTGCCCGCACCACGGCGGGCAGTGCCGCGGCGGTGGCGGGCGTCAGGCCGACGCCGTAACCGACCTCCGTCACCTCGAGGGTGTAGACCACGACCCGACCCGGGTCGATGCCCAGGATCCGGCTCAGCGCCCACGCCTCGGCGGGACCGAGGCTGTGCGAGCCGGCGTGTCGCGAGCGGCGGGCGAGACTCGCCTCCCCGATCTCGTGACGCCGGATCGCGCCGGGCGGACCGGTGCCGACGGTGGCGTCGACGACGACCGCCAACCGCGTCCCGGCCCACGCGTCCAGCATTGCCGTCGGCTCGCCGTCGGAGATCAGGACCCGCCATCCGGGCCGGGACCGGCCGACCTCCCGGGCCGCCGCGGGCCCGACGCCGTCGTCGCGGCGGTACTCGTTGCCGACGCCGATCACCACGAAGTTCGTCGCGATCACCCGCGGTCGATCGTGAGGTCGAGGAAGTGTGTGGCACACGAGATGCACGGGTCGTAGTTGCGGATCACCCGTTCGCACAGCGACGTCAGATCGGCATCGGACAGCTCCAGGTGGCCGGCGATCAGCGTGCGCAGATCGTGTTCGACGGCAGCCTGGTTCTGGGAGGTCGGGGGGACGATCACGGCCGAGCGGATCAGTCCGTCGTCGCCGAGCTCGTAACGGTGGTACAGCAGTCCCCGCGGTGCCTCGCTGACACCGTGCCCGGTCGCGGCGCGGGCGGCGACCTCGGTGCCGGGCCGGCCCGGACGCTCGTACCCGGCGATCAGGCGGAGCGCCTCCTCCACCGCATAGACGGTTTCGACGGCGCGAACAACGATGCTGCGAAACGGGTTACGGCACTGCGTCCCCAGTCCTGCCGCGTGTGCCGACTGTCGTGCGGTCGCCGACAGCTGCGCGGAGTTCAGGGTGTATCGGGCCAGGGGTCCGGTCAGGTACCGGCGCCCGTCGAGCCGCGCGTACAGGGCCGTCGAGTGCGGGACCTGGTGTTCGACCACATGGTCCGGGAACTGTGCTGCGGCGAAGGAGGATCCGGTCGACGACCGGATCTGCCCGTCCTCGATGGCGTAGCGGTCGGGCCGGTGCAGGGCGAGCAGGTCGTGATCGAGATCGACATCAGGAAAGTCGAACCCGGCCACCCAGCGGACCGTGTCGAGCGCGTCGTCGAGGGCGCGGCGCAGCCGCTCGGCGAGCGGGGCGAGTTCCGTGCGGCTCGGTGCGCGATAGAAGCCGCCGATCCGCACGTTGACCGGGTGGATGGGCCGTCCGCCGACCTGCTCGAGGATCGCGTTGCCGGCCTTCTTCAGGGCCAGCCCGCGTTCGAGCGCGCTCCGATGACGCTCGGCGAGGGCGATCGCGTCGGGAAGGCCGAGGAAGTCGGGGGCGTGCAGGAAGTAGATGTGCAGCACGTGGCTGGCGATCCACTCGCCGCAGTAGAGCAGGCGGCGCAGGTTCAGCACCGGCTCGTCGAGCTCGACCCCGCAGGCCTGCTCCAGCGCATTGCAGGCGCTGACCTGGTAGGCGACGGGGCAGATCCCGCAGATCCGGGAGGTGATGTCCGGAGGCTCGCGGAAATCCCTTCCCCGCAGGAACGACTCGAAGAACCGGGGCGGCTCGTAGATGTTCAGCTCCGCGCGCTGCACCCGCCCGTCGCGCACCGACACGTTCAGTCTGCCCTCGCCCTCGACGCGGGCGAGGGCACGGACCGTCAGCTCTCTACGGCTCCCGCTCACGGCGGTGCCTCTCGGCGAGTACGGTGGCGCCGACGTTGAACGTCGCGAAGGCGCGGTCGATGTCGTCGTCGCTCATGCCGCACGTGCGCAGCCACCCGGCCAGCGACGCGACGTTGGGGTCGGTCGTCGGCCCGAAACAGCCGTAGCAGCCGCGCGACTGCGCCGGGCACAGGGCGCCGCAGCCGGAGTGGGTCACCGGGCCGAGGCAGGGCGTGCCGTCGGCGACCATCACGCAGGTCAATCCCCGGCGCTTGCACTCGGTGCACACACTGGTGTTCGGGATGTTCGGCCGGCGGCCGGCCAGGAACGCGGTGATCACCTCGAGCAACTGGCGCCGGTCGATCGGGCAGCCGCGCAACTCGAAGTCGACCGGCACGTGCGCCGCGATCGCCGTCGACGTCGCCAGGGTCTCGATGTACTCCGGGTGGGCGTAGACCATCGAGGTGAACTCGGCGACGTCGGCGAAGTTGCGCAACGCCTGGATGCCGCCGGCGGTTGCGCACGCGCCGATCGTGACGAGGGTCCGGGACTGCTCCCGGACCCGGTGGATGCGCGCGACGTCCGCGGCGGTGGTGATCGAGCCCTCGACCAGCGACAGGTCGTACGGACCGTCGTCGACGGCGCTCGACAGTTCGAGGAAATGGGCGATCTGCACCGCCCCCGACAGCGCGAGCAGTTCGTCCTCGCAGTCCAGCACGGACAGCTGACATCCGTCGCACGACGCGAACTTCCACACCGCGAGCTTCGGCCTGTCCATCACAGCTCCCGTACGTGCAGCAGCGGTCCGGCCACCGCGTAATCCAGCACCGGGCCGTCCCGGCAGAGCAGGATCTCGCCGAGCTGGCAGTGCCCGCACAGCCCGATCCCGCACTGCATGTTCCGTTCCAGCGAGACCCGGATATCCGGGGGCCGTATCCCCTTGCCCAGCAGCACCCGGGCCGAGAACCGCATCATCGCCTCCGGCCCGCACAGCAGGGCCGTCGTCCGCGCGGGATCGAGGTCGAGCCGGCTCAGCGGCTCCGTGACGAATCCGACGGACCCGGACCAGCCCTGGACCGGCTGGTCGATCGTCAGCCGGACCTCCACGCCGCCGTCGGCCCAGTCCTGTAGCTCGCGCCGATACAGGATCTCGGCCGGCCGGCGTGCTCCGACCACGAGCACGACGCGCCGGAAGTCGCCGCGCGCGGCCACCGCGCCGAGAACGGCGGCCCGCACCGCGGCCAACCCCACCCCGCCGGCAACGATCACCAGGTCCCGGCCGGTGCACGACTCGAGGTCCCAGCCCACCCCGAACGGGCCGCGCACGCCGACGATCGCGCCGGGCTCGGCGTCGTGCAGGGCCCGGCTCACCGCACCCACCTTCCGCACGGTGTGGACCAGTTCCCCGGTCGTGTCGGTGGGATCCCCGCTGACCGAGAGCGCGATCTCGCCGACCCCGGGGGCGTAGAGCATCATGAACTGCCCGGGCCGGAACCGCGGTCGCGGCGCCCCCAGCGGGGCCAGCGACAGCGTCACCGCATCGGCGGTCTCGACGGTCCGCGAGCGAACCCGGTGGGCGCTGGGCAGCATCGGCGCGCCCGGCGCCGCTGCGGTGTCGTGCGCGAGGTCACCGAACATCGGGACCCGCATACAGGTCCAGCAGTCGCGCCCGGGTGGCCTGCAACCGCTCCAGGAGGGCCCCGAACAGGGCCCGCATCACCGTGTATCCGAACTCGGCGTCGGCCTCGCTCAGCGCCTGCAGCGCCGCGGCGTCCACCTCCAGAGCCGAGGTCGCAGCGGCCGCGACGGCCCCGTAATGCCAGCGGTAGGGCGGCGTCAGCCACGACCATCCCAGGACGTCACCGTCGACGAACGTGTCGAGGGTGACCTGGCCGCGGCCGGGCACCACCGTGTACAGATCCACCCGGCCCTCCTGGAGCAGCCAGCAACTGCGCGCCTCCCCGCCCTCGTGGAAGACGTGCTCCCCGGCGGCGAAGCGGACCGGGTGGGCGAGCGCGGCGATCCGATCCCGCGCCTCCGGGCCCAGCCCCGCCAGAGCCCGGATGCCGTCGAGCGGTGGGGTCGTCATCGGTGCCCGTCCGGTTCGTCGTCGTGGGTGGCGAGCGCGCCGGTGAGGCGGGCCGCCTCCGCGGTGATGTCGATGCCGACCGGGCACCAGTCGATGCAGCGGCCGCAGCCGACACATCCCGAGCTGCCGAACTGGTCGTGCCAGGTGCCGAGCTTGTGCGAGATCCACTGCCGGTACCGGCTCCGGCCGGACGCCCGGACGTCACCGCCGTGGATGTAGGAGAAGTCCGGTTCGAAACAGGACGCCCAGTGCTGCCACCTGCCGGCGTGCCCGTCGGCGAGGTCGGTGACGTCCTCCGTCGACGTACAGAAGCAGGTGGGGCACACCATCGTGCAGTTTCCGCACGTCAGGCAGCGATCGGCGACATCCTCCCAGACGTCCGCCTCGCGGGCGTCGCGGAGCATCGCCCGCAGGTCGACCTCGGGCATGCTCCGTCCCATCCGGTCGCCGGCGGCCGACACCGCGTTGCGGGCCCCGGTGGTCTCATCCGCGGTGGCGTCGCGGTGGGGGAGCAGGTCCAGGATGCGGGCGCCCTCGTCGGTCCCGACGTCCACGAGAAAACGGTGCCCCTGCTCGTCGACGCGTTCGGTCAGGCCCAGGTCGTACCCCGGGCCCGCGGCGGGTCCGGTGGCCATCGAGGCGCAGAAGCAGACCTCGCCGGGTTCGGTGCAGTTGACCGCGACGATGAACAGCCCGCGGAACCGTCGCGCGGTGGCCCCGTCGGGATGGGCGCCGCGGGTCAGCACCGTGCCCAGGATGCCGATCGCGGCCAGGTCGCAGCCGCGGACGCCGAGGAACGCGTACCGGGTCTCGTCCGCGGGTGGGGGCCGGTAGCTGCCGTCCGGCGCGGTCGACCACAGTTGCTGTCGTGCGGGGTGCAGGAACTGCTTCCACGACTGCGGACCCGCGGAATGGCCGAACACGGCGGTGTCGTCGCGTCGCCGGAGCCGATACCGCCCGGGTGCGGTCGACACGCCCCACCCGTCGGGCAGCTCTCGTCCCGACCCGAGCTCGTCGAGCACGATGGCGTCGTCGCGGACGGTGGGGCCGACGACGCGATATCCCTCGGCCTGTAGCACCTCGATCAGCCGGTCGAGGTGGGCGCGGGACAGGATTGCCGGCGTCGGGGGGTCGGCGTGCGAATCCGCAATACCCATGGCAGCTCCCGTGATTCGAACGGTCACGACCCGGCGCAGCCCTCACTCGTCGCGCTGGTGGCCCCCTCGAGTATCGTCGCGGGCGTACCGCCCGGTCAACCGGCCGGCCGTCGCGGCCCGGTCAGTACGGGTCGAACCGGACGTTCTCGGCGGGGGTCCCGGTCTCGACGAGCGTGTGCAGGGTCGCGCGGACCATCGCCGCGGACCCGCACACGAGCACCTGGTGGTCGCCGAACGCCCCGTAGGAGGTGACCACCTCGTCGAGGCTGCCCTCGAGCAGCTCGTCGGGGTGGAACCCGGGATCGCCGACGTGGGCGACGATGCGGTCGTACCACTCGTCGGGGATCCCGGGGTCGTCGACCGACTCGACCACCGGCACCACGGTCAGCCACGGCAGAGTCTCGGCGAGCAGGATCAGCATGTCGGCGGCGTACAGGTCGCGGGGCGTGCGGCCGCCGACGAACAGGAAGGTCTGGGGCGGGTCCGGCCGGCGCGCGACGTCGAGGATCAGCGCCCTCAGCGGGGCCAGGCCGGTGCCGCCGGCCACCATGATCACGATGCGGCCGGAGTCGTCGACGTGCAGGTTGCCGCCCTGCGGCGCGCCGATCGTCCACACGTCGCCGGGCCGGGTGGCGGTGACGATGCTGCCGCTGACCCAGCCGCCGGGGACGGTACGGACGTGGAACTCGAGCTTGCCGTCGAGCGACGGGGGCAGTGCGGGGGAGAGGCGGCGCGGCAGCCGGGGATGCTGCGGCACGGTGACGTCGACGTACTGCCCGGGCGCGAACGGCACCATCGCGTCGTCGCATTCGAGGCGTACCACCGCGACGTCGTGGCGGAGCCGGTGGTGCTCGACGACGGTCGCCGACCACACCGTGTCGGGGGTGTGCAGGGTCTGTCCGGCCGGCTGCATGGTGTGACTCCCGGTGCTCGAGCGTGAAGGTGGCCCCACTCTAGGTCAGGGCCGCAGCCCCGTCCCGAAATGAAACATGTTCCAATTCTGCCGCCGGAGCGGTTATGGTGACGAAGGGGTGATCCCCGCCACGTCGAGCCGTCACCACGCTGACCATCGAGGAGAAGGACTCTCAATGACCGAGGAGTACGCCGACCTGCATCGGCCCGTGTTCACCGCGGACCTGCTCATCACCGCCCTCGAGCGCAGCGCCGAGAAGCCGGCCCTGTACCTCGGCGACGTGGTGCTCACCGGCGGGGAGATGCGCGACGAGATCAGCCGGTTCGGGCAGGCACTCGCCTCGGTCGGGGTGGGGCAGGGATCGTCGGTGGCGATGCTGTCGAAGAACCGCCCCGAGGTTCTCATCTCGATGGGCGCGACGATGGTCGCCGGCTGCCGCAACAGCGCGCTCAATCCCATGGGTTCGCTGTCGGACCACCTCTACATCGTCGACGACGCCGCCATCGAGACCCTCATCTTCGATCCGAACCACTTCGAGGAACGCGCCGCCGAACTGAGGGCACAGGTGCCGACGCTGAAGAACGTCTTCTCCCTCGGCCCGTCGGAGGTCGGCACCGACATCCTCGTCCTGGCCGCACAGTTCACGCCGCAGCGGCTCGTCGCCGCGCCGGTGGCGGCCGAGGACACGTCGAGCATCGTCTACACCGGCGGCACCACCGGCAAACCCAAGGGCGTCATGGGCTCGTTCCGCTCCGGCGCGACGCTCACCCAGATCCAGATGGCCGAATGGCAGTGGCCCGACGAGCCGCGCTTCCTGATCTGCACGCCGCTCTCGCACGCCGGCGCCGCGTTCTTCGTCCCGACGCTGCTGCGCGGCGGATCCCTCTACGTGCTGCCGTATTTCGAGCCGGGCCTGGTGCTCGAGACGATCGAGAAGCACCGCATCAACGCCACCATGCTGGTGCCCACGATGATCTACCTGCTGCTCGACCACCCCGATTTCGACCGCCGCGACCTGTCCAGCCTCGAGACCCTGTTCTACGGCGCGTCGGCGATGTCCCCGGCGCGGCTGCGGGAGGGCATCGAGCGGCTGGGCCCGGTGTTCTTCCAGTTCTACGGGCAGAGCGAATGCGGCATGACCATCTCCGTGCTGCGCAAGGAGGACCACCTCGCCGACGATCCGGAACGCCTCGCCACGTGCGGGCGGCCGGTCCCGTGGCTCGACGTGCGACTGCTCGACGACGACCTGAACGAGGTGCCGCGCGGGGAACTGGGGGAGATCTGCGTACGCGGGCCGCTGGTGATGAAGGGATACCTCGGCAAGCCCGCAGAGACCGCCGAGGCGCTGCGGGGCGGCTGGCTGCACACCGGCGACGTCGCCCGGGCCGACAAGAACGGCTTCCTCACCATCGTCGACCGCAAGAAGGACATGATCGTCACCGGCGGATTCAACGTCTTCCCCCGCGAGATCGAGGACGTCATCTCCGCGCATCCGGCGGTCGCGTCCGTCGCGGTCGTCGGCGTGCCCGACGCCAAGTGGGGCGAGGCCGTCAAGGCCTGCGTGGTGCTGCGCGACGGCCGGTCGGTCCGCGCGGAGGAGCTGATCGAGAGAGTCCGCGCCGCAAAGGGTTCGGTGCACGCACCGAAGTCGGTGGACTTCCTCGACGCGCTGCCGCTCACCCCGTTGGGCAAGCTGGACAAGAAGACTCTGCGTGCGTCGTACAGATAGGCGGAACATTCGTTTCGCAACCGAGGCAGGTTGTGCGGCGGGTAGAAACCGACGTCGGATCCTCACGAACACGGACGTCGAGGCTCTACAACTCGCGGCATCCGTAAGTGTTCCGTCCCTCGGAGCTGCAATGAGTTCGGAAATCGGCCCACCGAACACTGGCGTTCGGTTTCGTTCGGGAGGATATTCGAACGGTGGGGATTGCAGTCCGGTGCCAGGGGTGGATCCGAAATGCCAACGTCGGAAATTTTGAGGGCAAAACTTCGAGTGCCCGCTCAACGTGGGTTGCGGCGAGAAAGGTTGTTGAAACAATGCTATGACGAGTTGACCCCCGTGGTCGTCGTCGTCGGTCCGGCGGGATCAGGGAAATCGACATTGTTGTCCCAGGTCGCCGCGTCGACTGACTCCCCGGTCGGGTGGTATCGGGTGACCGAGGACGACTCGACCGAACATGCCTTCGGTAAATATCTCTGCGCTGCTGCTCGGGAAATGGGCGTTGCTCTCGACCCGGAAACGAATTCGATCGACGCTGTTCTCGGCGAATTGGACAAAATCGGCGACGTCGATGCATTGTTGATCATCGACGATGCTCACGAGATCGCCGATAGTGGCGCCGAAACGGCACTGGGTCGTTTCGTCGCATTGCGCCCTCCTCGTCTACGCATCATCCTCGGAACGCGGCGCACCCTGGAAATCAACTTACCCCGACTCGTTGTGTCGGGCGAGGCTCGCGTGATCGATCAGGACCAGTTGCGATTCCGGTCGTGGGAAGTGGAAGAGCTGTTCGCAACCTTCTACGGCGAGCCACTCTCGCCTGAGCCGGCAGCCAGACTGACGCGCCGGACAGGAGGATGGGCAGCAGGCTTGCAGCTGTTTCATCTCGCCACGTCCAAACTCGCGGACTGCGACCGGCAGCGTGCCGTCGGCCACCTCACGGGGCACTCCAGACTCGTCCGGGCGTACCTCGCCCGTAACGTTCTGGCGGAACTGCCGGCCGATCAGCGATGGTTCATGACGCACACCGCCTCGCTCGAGCTCATGACACCTGCCCTCTGCGACACTCTGCTGGGAATCAGCGACAGCGGACGCATTCTTCAGCAGTTGACCGAACATCAGCTGTTCACCGAGTGCGACGACGTCGGTCGGACCTTCCGGTATCACGAGGTGCTCCGGACATACCTCGAGCTCGCATTGCTGGAAGCCAACGGGGAGAGGGAAACCAAGGCGTGGTACCTACGGACAGCCCGGGTGTTGGAGGAGGCCGGCGAGCACCGACATGCCGCCCACGCCTATGCCAAGGCATCGGACTGGGCGGCGGTCTCGCGACTGGTCCGACACGCAGCCAGCTGCACCGTGCCGATAGGGAACGACGATCCCCTTATTACATGCAGCGAGTGGCAGACCGATCCGTGGCTGGCACTCGCGTTGGCGCGCTTGCGCGTGCGGGAGGGGGCCATCGCCGAAGCCGAACAAGTCTATCGAGCGGCGCGCGAGTTGCTCGACGACCCGGAGTTCGTCGCACGGTGCGAATCCGAGCGGCGCGAACTGCTGGCATGGCTGCCGGGAGCGTCGGTCGACGCGCGACTCCTGCAACACTGGCTCGGGCCCCTGCGGGCCGCATTGCGGGCCCCTAACACTGGGCGCGCCGCAACCGAACCAGGAGCGCCGAAGGCGCGATTCGTAGAGGGGATGTGCGCCCTCAGCGCGGGCGACATCGCCTCGGCCAGAGAGGCAATGGTCGAGGCGCAAGCCGCGGACGAGCCGATTGCCGCGATCTCGTCACGGTTGGTGGTCACGATCGTCGATGCGCTTCGCGGAGCGATGCCAGATCCTGCGGTAGTGAACGATCTGGCGTCGAGATGCTATCGGGAGGGCCTGCTGTGGCTCGAGAGAGTTTGCCGCGGCCTGCAGGAATTGGTGCTCATGCGGGACCTTCCCGCCGAGTGGCGCGCCGACATCTGCGAGGAAATGCTGGTCGAGTGCGAGAAGGTCGACGATCACTGGGGCGCTGGACTGCTGACATTCGGGCTTGCGCTCGTCGCGCTGCACCGACGTGACCCGACGGCGTTCGATCGGTTCGAGGATGCGGCACGCCGCTTCGAGCGCCTGAATGCGCCGGTTCTCGTGGTGTGGAGTCGTGTCCTGGGGCTGAACCCGGCCGCCCCCGACATCGTCGCCCGGTCGAAACAGGCAGCCGCCGCCGCACACGGCGTCGGACTGCACCGAGCCGAGATGATGGCATTGTCGTACGCAACAGGCTACGACAAGAGTCGCTCTCCCACTCTCAAAGAACTTGCGCCAATGACGGCCCATCAGCCGGATCCGATCCGCGGTGCCGTGCTTCCCGCGATCGGGATCTTCTGCTTCGGCGGATACCGACTGGAGGCCTTCGGACAAATCGTCGACCTCACAGGTCTCCGGCCCCAGGCACGGATACTGCTGCATCTCCTGTCGATGACCCCGAACCTCGATTACCACCGGGAGGTGCTCGAAGATGCGCTGTGGCCCGGTGCCGCGCACGAGGTGGCATGCCACCGACTGCAGGTCGCAGTCTCGAGCGTGCGAGGTCTGCTCGGTGAGTACGGGATGACGCTGCAGCGCAGCGACGAGTCGTATCGATTGGCGACGCCCGGGTACGTCTTCTCGGACGTGGTCGAATTCGAACGCGCGTTGTCGAATGCCGCCGCCCGAACCGACCCGGAGGCGGCACGTGACCGGGTGGCATCCCTCGAATACGCGCTCACTCTCTACACCGGCGACCTCCTCCAGGAGGATGGTCCCGCGGAGTTCGTGGCCTCCGAGCGACATCGGCTGCGCAGTGCCGCTGCGAGCGCAGCCGTGGGACTCGCCGAGGACTATGTGGCGCTCGGTGACAGCGTGAAAGCCGACATCGCTGCCCACCGTGCGGTGGACCTGAACCCATATCAGGATCGGCCCTGGTGGATCATGGTCGATATCCGCGAGAAGGCCGGCGACATGAGCGCCGCCGAACATGTACGACTCGACCATCGACGGGTGCAGGAAGAACTCGGTCTCGTCGAGAGTTGATCAAACGGCGCCTCCGGAAATCTCGACTCGGTGCGGAATATGTGCAGGCTTGACCGCCTCGACCAAGGCGTCGAATCGGCGTTCGTCGACCATCCTCGGGTCGGTGACGGTCAGGCGGACGACAAGATGGGGATGGGGACTTCCCGGTGGTGCGACACCGGCCGTCGTGGAACCCACGGTCCCTCCGGACTCCTCGATCTCGGGCTCGAGGTCGAACACGGACGCTACGGCCTCCCTGATCCCGTGCACGGTTCCGAGAACCGCCATCGTCCGGACTCCTGCGGCGATGAGGTCGCGTCGGCGGGATTCGGATTCGTGGCTGTCGAAGGCGAGTCCGATCCAGCCGGCGAGCCAGCCGAGCATGTCCTCCGGCGTGGTGTGTGGGTCCAGGTAGGCACAGAACGAATCGAGGGTCGCCAGTATCGGCGCGAGGACCTCGTCGAATGCGTCGCAGAGCTGTTGTGTGCGCGCATCCTGTCGATACACCGCGGGCATTGTCTCGACGAGTGGTCGCGGGGACGACAGCGCTGCGAGGGTGCCTCTCATGCCGTCATCACCACCTGGTGGTCGTACGAGTAAACGAGCGTGTCCGCGGCCAGCGGCAGGACCGATGCGCGTTCCCCGCGACTGCCCGTGACGGGATCCGCGGGGTACAACCGGATCGACGTGCTGCTCGACATCTCGAAGCCGGGCACCGCACTGATCGCCGCCGCGATCTCACCGTCGCGCACCGCGCGGCCCAGCGGCCAGCCTCGGCCGTCCCGTCCGCCACGCACGGGGTCGAGATAGCGGTACAGGACATCGAGCAGGCCCGATTCGACCTGGGCGGCAGTGAATCCGGGTCCCGGACGCACGTTCACAACGACGACCGTCACGGCCCGATAGACCGGTGGTTCGATGATCAGACGGGTGCCCACGAGCCGGCGTTCGTCGAGATACCGCCGGATTCGCTGGACGGTGTCGTCCGGGGGTTCGAGATCGGCCAGGGCGATGTGTCCCGCATCGTCCGGACGGACGTGGGGAACCAGGAGGACCCGGACCACGCCCGCCTCGGACGCGTCGTTGGACGGAAGACAGTGCACACGCGCGGTCTCCGGCGCGACCTCGCGTGTCAACTCCTCGAAGTCGCGGGCGGTCACCGCGCGCCCGCGGGAGCGCAACAGCAACGGTCCGCGGATCTTGAGTTCCTCCAGGGTTTCCGGGGGTGCACCGCCGATCGCCGGGCCGCGATTCTCGATTCGGGAGATATAGGGCACGCTCGTCTTCAGCACCCGGATCCGTCCGGTCGCGACATTCCCTTCGGCGCCGCCGCCCGTCCGATATGCGGCCATGCGTATCGCCGACGATTTCGCCGGCACCGCACCGTACCGCCGCAGGGTCCCGTCGGCCTGACGCAGGGCGGGACCGAAGGACACCTCGCCGGTGACGGCGTCGACGTGGAACACCTTGTCCTGCGCGGTCGACTCGGCGAAGTGTTCCACGTGATGCCACCGCGACTCCTGACCGGCGTCGACGACCACCATGCTGCATCCCGGCCACCGCAGGACCGGCGTGTGCCGCACCCGAAGGTGCTGGTCGGCAGCACCGTCGGAGACCCCGAGGAACTCGTCGTGCACCACACGGGCGTGGATGACCGGAGTGGTGCCGCCGATCGTCCGGGCGGTGATCTTCCGGATGCGGGGAGGTTCGGAGTAGGTGCGTTCACCGCTCTCGGTTTCCCGCAGCCGACAGCGGATCCACGCCCGGCGCACGCCGGCGAACACCGATTCCGTGTGCTCCGGGGGGATGTGCAGGACCACGTCGCCGGGCTTGTTCAGGCCTCCCGTCTGGTCGCGGTCGACTTCGCAGCGCTGCCAGCCGGTGGGGGTCCTGGCCTCCCAGACCCGCGGTGGTCGTCGTGGATCGACACCGATGCCGGAGACCTCGCAGTCGATCCGGAGCAGTACCGCGCAGCGCGGAACGGCATTCGACAAGCCGATCACCAGGGAGTCCCCGGGGCGGGGGACCGGTGAGAAGCATGTGAACCCGGCCGAGCCGCGCATCTCGTTGGTGCGTTCGACCGGTTCCGAGCCGACCAGCTGGACGCCCACCCAGGCGGCGCTGCAGGGAACGATGTCGAGGCGCTCTACCGTCGAGAACACGACCGGTTCGGTGACGTCCGTGCGATCCGTCGCCACCTCGGTCTCCGCGCGCACGACGACCGTCTGCGGTTGCGGTGCGGAGAGCCAGAAGGTGACCGCTCCCTGAGCAACTCCCGGTGGTCGCTGCTCCACGCCGATCAGTTCCAGGAACTTGAGGTAGTTCCGGTCGGGGACGCGATTGAGCCGGTAGATGAGTTGATCGACCATCATCGCGAACGTCTCGATGAGCGTGATGCCGGGATCGGAAATGTTGTGGTCGCTCCATTCGGGGCATCTGTCCTGAACCAGTCGACGTGCATCGTCCACCAGTTGCTGGAAGGTTCGGTCGTCGAGGTTCGGGGCGGGGAGCACGGTGTCACTTCCTCTGCGGTGGTTCGACGGCCGTGAACGACTCGACGGGTTCGTCGACGATCAGATAGAACGGGAAGACGAGATTGCGGATGTGGTTGCGCTCGCGGAGCGAGTAGGAGATGTCGATGTAGCAGGTCGTCGGTATTTCCGGATCGAACCGGACCGCCACGTCGACCACGTCGATGCGGGGCTCCCAGCGGGTGAGGGCGTCGTGGACGTCGGCCGCGATCGCGGCGGCGGTCCCGTCGTCGGCGGGTGAGAAGACGTGATCCTGTACGCGGCAGCCGAATTCGGGTCGCATCGGCCGCTCACCCGGTGTGGTTCGCAGGATCAGCTCGATCGCCTGCTCGATGTCGCGGGGCCCCGACGCCAGTGCCACCGCGCCCGCGGCGTCGAAGCCGACGGGATAGTTCCAGCCGCGCCCGACGAAATCGGTGGACATGGGTCAACCTCCGATCAGGACAGTGAGGGCGCCGGAGACGATCGGAGCTCCGCAGGCGGACATATCTCCTATCCGTGCGGCAGGCATCCCGCCGATGAGGACGGTGGCCGAGCCGGGTCCGACGATCGCCGAGGGTGGGTGCGGTGGGGGAGGTGGGAAGCTGCAGATGTGCGGGGTTCCCACCGTCGCCGCCGGTTGACCGGCGATGAGGACGGTGGGGACTCCCGGAGGGCCGATGACTCCGGGATGGCCTGTGGGATCACCGACGCGCGCGGCAGGGGGCACGACCACCTCCTCAGTTGATCTTGACGAGTGCACCGGAGACGATTGCCGGTCCGCCGGACTTGAACTCGGCGGTCGCACTCGCCGTCACCTTCACGCTCGGGCCGCCGACCTTCACGCCGGTCGTGTCCGCCTCGACCGTTCCCCGGGCGCCCGCGATCTTGACCGAACGCTTGCCCTTCAGGACGATCTCACCCGACGTGAGCTCGATCTTCGAGTCTGCGCCGTCGATCACCACGCCCTGAGTTCCCTCGACGAGAATCCTTCCGTCACTGTGTATCTCGATCTTGGTGCCGATCTTGTCCAGCGACAGACGCAGTCGTCCGTCACCGGTCTCGGCCAGGATGCCTTCGGTCTTCCCGTCCTCGTCGAGCAGATCGATCCGGTGTCCGTTGCGGGAGACGAACGAACGACGATTGACCGCTCCCGATCCGGCGTCGACGAGATCCGGTCCCTTCGTGTCCGGTGTGTCGATTCCGTTGTGCAGCCCGGCGAGGACATAGGGTCGATTCGGGTCGTTCTGTTCGAAAGCGACGAGCACTTCGTCTCCGACCTCGGGGACGACGAGTGCGCCGCGATCCTTCCCGGCGCCCGGCTGCACGACGCGCGCCCAGTCGCTGACGTAGTCCTCGGACAACCACGGGAAGGTCAGACGGACCCGGCCGAGCTGTTCCGGGTCGCGGGCGTCGCTGACGACGGCCACGACCACTCCGTAGTCCGCCTCGCCACCGGTGCCGGACGACAGCCCGAACAGGCTGCGTTCCTCCCTGCCGGTGACGGACAGCGACGTGGTGTAGCCCCCGGCGCCGGGCACGTACCGATGGCGGGCTGCGGTCACGAGGTACTTCCCGTCGAACGGTTCACCCATGTTCGCCAGGCAGATCGGGGTGTCCGCCCGCAGTTTCGGGTTCCCGCGGACGAGGGCCTCGACCTGAGCGAACGACCCGCCGATCACCTCGGCGAGAGCGGTCGCCGCCGAGTCGGCTTCGGGCTGGGTGCGGTAGGCGACGTCGGAGGCGACGTAGGTGGGGTCCCCGAAGGTCGCCGCGACCTCCGCCGGGGTGATCGTCGGCAGCACCGCGCTCTTCGTCTCCGCGGGCGCTTCGGCCACGATCGCCTGCTTCTGCGCGATGTCCCACCCCCGTACCTGAACCTTGGCGACCTGCTCGGCGGCGGTCACCACCGAACGCACCCGCAGCAGATCGGTTCCGAAGGTCAGCACGAGCGGATCCCGGCTGGAGGTGCCCTCGGCCTGCGGGGCCTCCTCGGCGGGTTTCCGGGGACCGAAGTCGAGTTTGTTCTCGCGCACGGCGACCTCGAAACCGACCCGTCGCGCGAGGCCGACGAGGAATTCCCAGTCGGTTCGGCCGCACTGGGACAAGTGATCGAAGACGGTTCCGGTGGACGTGATGTTGCCCAGTTCGATGCCGGCGTCACGTGCAACGCCGACCGCCGCGTCCGACGCCGTCGTCTGGGTGAAGGCCCGGGTGTGCCGGCCGCGGAAGAGCCGGTGGGACGCGTCGTAGCCGCGCACGGTCGTGAACGTTCCCGTACCGTCGAATTCGAGTTCGACGGCGGTGACCTCGCCTGTCACCAACGGTTCCGGAACGGCGACCGCGTCGGTGACGACGGCGATCCTCAGCTCGGAGCCGATCTTGATCTTCGATTTGGCGAGCAGGGTCCGGTCGGTGTCGCGGAAGCGCAGGGCAAACATGTCGGGCACCTGCAGGCTCGAATCCACGAATGCCGTTGCGAGCACGGCCACGAGATCGTCGGCCAGACGATCGCCGTCGACCTCGATCTCCAGTCCGGATGCCGATGTCATCGCAGCGATCCGATCTTCGTGAGCAGGTCCGTCACATTCGGCAGCACGAGCGATCGGCCGGGCGGGAGGCGCGTCGGGTCGTCGATTCCGTTGTAGGCGGCCACCGCTCGCCACATGGCTGGATCTCCGTATTCGCGATAGGCCAGCAGGTGCAGCGTGTCGCCCTCGATCACCTCGTGGACCCGGGAGTGGGTGACCGAACCCGACGACGGATTCTGCCGGCTCGTCTCGCCCGGCATCTCCTCCAGGCTCACGCTGCACACAGCGCGGATCGGTTTGCCGGACGCCGAGAAGAGGGTGTACTTCGCGCTCACCTGGGTGACGAAGGCATTGAAACTCGTGGTTCCACCCCACTTCAGCACCACCAGCGGCGGCATGGGCTTCTTGTCCTTCTCGTCGACCGGGACGCAACACGACAAGAGCTTGTCGACGCACTTCGCGACGTCGGTGTCCTGTTTGAAGGTCGCGTCGAAGAACATCTCCAGGGTGAGCTTGCACGGCTCGGGCCCGGAGTATTCCGGTGGGCCTGCCTTCTTCGTTCCTTTGGCCGGGCTCCGGTCCCACTTCGCGGACTTGGAGATGGTGATCTCCTTGGGATTGAACTGGAACGCGATCGTCCCCAACGAACTGCCTCGCTTGCTTCCACCCACGGCCTTCTCCGCCTTGTAGAGGAGCAGCTCCGCGTGGCTCTGCGCCTCGGGTGGTGGCGACGGTTTCTTCGCGGCAGCCTTTCCGGCCTTCTTTGCCGGGGCCGTGCCGGGGGTATTGGCCAGTGCGATCGGATCGGACATTCGTCGGCCTTCACTTCGTAGGTCCCGGCAGGATGCCGTGGTGTGCGATCTCAAGGGTCTCGGTGGCGACCTTCGCGGTGTCGACGTTCAGGCTCGGGCCGGTCCACCGGACCGGCACGACGCCGCGCAACGACCAGCCGGCGATGACCGTTCCGTCCGCCGTACGAGCAGTGATGCCAGCCGTGGTGGGTTGGAGATCCTCGAGGGCCTGGCTGAGCCATTCGGTCAGTTTGCGGCTGTTCGGGCCGACCGGTCGAGTGAGTTTGACGTTGGTGAACTTCATGCGAGTGGGAAGCTGCCACACCATGGTGTTGTTGCCGCCCTCCTCACGCTGCTCCATGACGATCTCCACCCCGAGTCCTTCGCAGCTGTTGAAGGAGCCCAGGTCCGTGCCGTCCACCTCCACCGTGAAACACACGCTCACGGCAGGGTCGTCGTCGGAGGTCGACATCGATTGCTCCTTCGGCTCAGATTTGTGGATCGGCGAGCAGACCGGCGCGTTCCCGGTCGAGCCACAGTTCCGTCTTGATGCGGGTGACGATCGGTTCGTAGAGGCGGTTGGCGAGATCGTCGATGTTCATGCCCGCGAGGGGGCCGGCCGGGGACGCGGTACCGGCGATCGGAGTTGCCGTGGTCGGAGGGTGTGGTTCCGTGGTCGAAGCCGGCTCGGATGGAGGGGAAGGCTCCTCCAGGCGCTGAGCGACGGGGGCTTGCCGTGTCGGCTCGGCGTCGTCGTCGTCGACCTCACGTGCGACGTGGGCGAACATCTCCCGAAGCGACACCGGTCGGTCGATTCCGCCGGAGATCGGTCCCGGCGCCGGAGCCGTGATCGGCGATCCGATACCTGCGGGTTGCGAAGTGCCGGTGTGTCGCTGGACTGTGATCGGTGGGTTCGGTGCACCGCGAAGGGTGACCATGGGTGCGGAGGGGCTTGAGTCTACGTCATGGCCCGCGTTGCGGTGGGGTGGGGGCGGGGCGCCGGGCGTCCCGGGCGGATCGGCACGAACGGCCGCTACTCGCATGAGCGGAACCGGCTCATCCTGCACCGCTGTGTGAGGAGGATCCGGGACGAATTGCACCGACGTAGTCGGGTGGGGTTGCGGCGCAGCAGGAGCGGTGACGGTTTCAGATGTGAGGTTCCGCTGCAACGGGATCCGATGCGGTGGGACGAGTGGTTCTCTTCGGTCGGTAGAGCTGGAGCGGACCGTCTCCGGTGTCGGTGTCGGTGTCGGTGGTAGGGGATGTGTCGGAACCACCGGCCGGGACGCGACATCGTCCGGCACCGGCGTCATGTCATCAGCGATGCTCGACGTATCGGCCGGGTTCTCGGATGCCTCGATCGACTCGATCTCGTCTGTCAAAATCGGCTGCACAGGAGAGCTTGTAGGGCTGGTTGCGTCGATCGGCGTCTCGGAATTTCTCGAGACGGTGGGGACGGTCCGGGTAGGCGAGGGATCGACGTCCGGTGCTCGGTTCGGAACCGGATCAGGCGTTCGCGATCGACTCGACGCTCCGTTCGTGGGAGCGTCGTCGACCCGTTGGACGCTCGGGGCGACCTGCAGCGGAGCTTCTTCGCCGCGAGATCGATGTTCGACCGGGTCGGGAGCGGCGGTGTGACGAGCGACCACGGGGACAATCGGGGCGGGTTCACTCGCCTCGAGGACCGGGCCCGTGACGGTCGGACTCGGCTCGGGATCCGGACTGTCTCCGGGATCCGGAACCGGAACAACGTCGCGCTGCACTATCGGAGGTGCAGG
>NZ_WVTE01000268.1:0-29434 GCF_009939605.1 Rhodococcus sp. YH1
GCCCCGGATCGCTGTACCAGTACTTCCCCGGCAAGGACGCCATCGTGGCCGAAGTCGTCGACCGCTGGACCGAGGAGGTGCAAGCTCGCATTTCGCACGTGTTCACCGGTGCGCTCGACGCCCCCACCTGGACCGAATCGGTGCGAACCAACATGCGGGTGCTGCTCGAGGCACTCGGCGAGAACCCCCGCCTGCTGCGCGTGCTCATCGAGCAACTCCCCCGCACGCCGGACAGCCGGCTGGTCGCGTTCGAACACCGCATCGACGCGCTGCTGGCCATGTGGCTGCGCTTCAATCCCGGCCGGCGCCCGATCGAGCATCCCGAGGCCATCGCGTGGATGCTCGTCCGCACCGTCGAGAACGTCGCGGTCGGCTACGTGCTCGATCAGCCGCCCATCGAGCCGGACGTCATCGCGGACCAGCTGACGGCCATGATCACCGCCTATCTCAAGGAAATGCTGGACTGACACTCCACACTCGCGTGTCGCTTCCGGACTCATGTCGCTCGTATCGGGATCGGGAATGTTCCTGAGGTCCCGAGGAGCCAAGGTCGGCGGCTCACAGCCCAGCTATACCGTTGCCGATCAGAACCAGGCCCAGGACCAGAAGGACTGTCGCCATGATCGCCGCGTGGTGCCGGGTCATCCACTCATCGGCCACGGCGAGCGCGCGATCAGCGCGGTCGGTGAACACGCCCCGAACCACGGCCGGGGCGGCCACGCCCAGGCTCGCCACGACCGTGAAGACAACCAGCGCCACGACCTGCTCGAGCACCCGCGCAGTCGCGTCCGCGATGACCGCTGCGCCCGCCGCGACCAGGGCGAGGTTCTTCGGATTCGCCGCCGCAAACAGAAACCCCAGACGCAGAGCCCGTCGAGCGGTCATGGTCTGTGCGGCCGCCATCCACCCTGGCACGGTGGACTCCTCTCCGGCCTGCGGACGCGCCCGCCACTTCCGGACAGCCATCAGGACCAGCACGATCCCGAGCGCGAGTTTCACAGCACCGGCCCACCAGGTGGGCTCGTCGGCCAGCATGATCACATCCGCCACCGCGAGCACCACGGCGCCCACGACGAGCAGGCCCGCAACCCAGCCACCGACGAAGGCGTACGACACGCTCACCGGCCGCTTGGTGACCAGGAGCACCGACAGCATCACCATCGGCATCGCGGCCAGCAGCAGGCCGACCGCGATCGGTAGGGACTGCCCGATCGCGCCTGTCACGAGTCACTCCTCGGAGCACCGATCATCGACGAAGGGTAGTCGCCTCAGCCATCCGGTGGGGACGGCACAGGCACGCGATCTTCTCCGGTCCCTGAGGAAAGGGGGTTGTGCGCAGGTGCAGCCACCAGGCCCGTACCGGGACGGCTGCCCTTCCAACGACGTATCGAGCACGCCTCGCCCTCGTTCGGCCATCCTGCGCATCGGTTCGCCCATTCGGCGGTGCGCAGCGCTCAACCGGATCGCTGCGAGTCGGTTGCCCATCGGCGCGGCACCGCCACCTCCATCAGCACACCGGTCTCGATCCGTCCCGTGGTGTCGAGGTCGCGGGTGAACCACGTCGGGCTGCGATGAGTGCGCCGAAGGATCCGGGTGCCGGGGACCGGCTGCCACATCCCGACTGTCCGCCGGCACTCCATGCCCTTCAAGTACAGACCGAGCACGTGTCCGGTGGTGGGGCTGATCCCGCCGGGCACGATTCCGCCGTGGCATGTCGCCGAGAAGTACCCTCGCGCGCTGACAGTCCGTGAGTTCTCGGGGTTGGGCCAGTACGCCTCAACACCACCGGCGGTGGCAATCTTGCTGTCGCGGTTCCAGCGGGCACCGGCCGGCAACGCTCTACCTCGATCGGAGTTCGTCTCGACGAACGTCAGCGTCCACGTCGCGTCGTCTCCGACGACGGGAGCGGTGCCGCAGCATTCGATCTCCCAGTCTTCGACGAACACGACGATGATGTCGACACTGCTGGGGACGGGGGTCGGTTCGGCGAACCTGTGCATCTCATGCCTCGAGTACTCGACGAACCGCGGCACGACGGCCACGGACCCGGTGTCACCTGCGATCACAATGGCCGGGCGGCCGACGCCCCGACAAGGAACTCTGTTCCCCGGATGTTCCTCCCATCATCTCTCGAAGTGATCCGAATTTCGGATGATTGCCACCCCACCGATGAGTTTGTCCACCCCATGGAGTCTCAAGCTCCGTATCATCCTCATCGAGAGTGCGGGAGGAACCGAGTGAATCAGCTGCTGAGAGTCCAGAACTTCACCGTCTCGTGTGACGGCTTCGGGGCCGGTGTACACCAGAGCCTCGAGAGGCCGTTCGGACACGCCGACCCTGGCGAGATGTTCGCGTGGGCCGGCGCGACGGCGAGCTGGCCCATGCGCACAGACCCTGGCGGCAGCCGTGGCCTCGACGACTACTTCACGCGGGACTACGCCCGCAATATCGGTGCCGAGATCATGGGCCGCAACAAGTTCGGTCCCCAACGCGGGCCTTGGCACGACCACGAGTGGCGCGGATGGTGGGGCGACGAACCCCCGTTCCACACCCCGGTGTTCGTGCTGACCCACCACCCGCGCCCGTCGTTCACCCTCTCCGACACCACCTTCCACTTCGTCGACGGCGACCCGGCCACGGTCCTCGAGCGGGCGCGAGAGGCGGCGCGGGGCAAGGATGTCCGACTCGGTGGCGGGGCTACCACCATCCGGCAGTTTCTCGAGGCCGACCTCGTCGACACCATGCACGTGGCAGTCTCGCAGGTGCAGCTCGGATCCGGAGTACGACTCTGGGAGTCACCCGATGAGCTACTCGACCGGTTCCATCTCGAGGTCGTGCCCAGCCCGAGCGGCGTGACGCACCACCTGTTCTGGCGAAGGTGACACCCGGGCACGGACTTCTCGCATCGAAGTCACCTCAGCCGAGTCCGGTATGCGGCGTTCCATATCCAGGGGTTCCGAAAAAATCTACTATCCGGGGATAGTTCGTCGTTGATACCGTCGGCGGATGGCTGTCCGCTACCACGTCACCTCCGTGCTCAACCGTGCTTCCATCTCGCGATACGGCCTGGACTGGAATCGGATGGATGCCGCGCCCGGTATCGCCGGTAGCCGACGGCCCGAGGAGCAGGGCTGCTTCCTCTGCGCCGGCGAGTGGGAGCGGGACTGGTTCGTGCAGATGAACAACACCGGCGGCGCGGTCGACGTGTGGGAGGTCCACGGTATCGATGCCGAGGATCTGGTCGAGTCTCCGGAGGGCCACTACTACTTTCCCGGGGTCATTCCCGCCGCCCGTCTGCGGCTGGAGCAATGGGACGTGCCGCCGGTTCACCGCTGAGGGCTGGTCGCCGGAGCCGGGACGCTGCACCGTGCAACGAGTTCGACCCGGAGGTTGCGCCGAGGTGGTCGGTCAGGTCCGACGCGGAGTCAGGTGACGATCCACAGCGCCAGAACCGCGACGACCAGGGTGAGCGGCGTCGTGATCACGCCGAGCCGGGTGTAGGTGTAAAGGTCCGGACGGCCGGCGGAGCCTTCGAGCAGACGTCGCCACAGCATCGTGGCGAGGGAACCGACGTAGGTGAGATTCGGACCGAGGTTTACACCGAGCAGCGCAGCAAGGATCAGAGCGGGCGGGGCCCCGGGGCCCAGAGCGGTGAGGAGCATCAACGTCGCGGGAATGTTGTTGACGACGTTGGCGGCCACCGCGGCTGCGGCCGCCACCCCGAGCAGCGCCCCGAGGCTCGGCTCGGTGGGCAGCACGTTCGCCAACGCGTCGCCGACGGGGCCGGACGAGACGCCGGCGACAACGACGGCCAGCGCGAAGACGAACACGCAGAACCACAGATCGGCGGCGGCGAGAACTCGCCGAGGGGTGGTGCGATGCCGCCGCAGGGCCGGGACGGCAAGGGCCGCCGCGCCCATCGCCGCCGCCCACACGGGTTCGATCCCCAGCGGCCCCGTCGCCGCGAATCCGACGAGGGTGGCGGCGACGATCCCGAGCGCGTAACGCGGCGCGTGCACGGGCGGTATCGGGTCGGGTTGCAGCGGTGGCAACGAGGCGAGGTCGCGCGCGAAGAACCACCGGAAGACGAGACCCTCGACGAGCACCACCGCGAGCCACGGCAGCGTCATGAGGACAGTGAAGTGCAGGAATGTGAGTCCGGTAGCGGTGAAGGCCAGCAGGTTCGTCAGGTTGGAGACGGGCATCAGCAGCGACGCCGAGTTCGCCAGGTGCCCGGTGGCGTAGACGTGCGGTCGGGGCGACATCCGCAGCGCCGTCGCGGCCCGCAGGACGATCGGCGTCAGCAGGACCACGGTGGCGTCGAGACTGAGCACGGCGGTCACGACGGCGCTGGTGACGAACACGGCGTTGAGCAGACGTCGCGGGTCGTGATTCGCGCGCCGGACGAGAACCGACGCCACCCACGCGAACACGCCGAGCGCGTCGGCGAGATGCCCGAGCACGAGTATGACGGCGAGGAACGCAACGGTCGGGAACAGCGTGCGCAGCTGCTGCTCTACTTCGTGCGGGGTTACGACGCCGAATGCGACGACTGCGGCCGCGGCCGGCAGTGCCACGAACACCTCCGGCAGTCCCCACGGACGCATCACGGCGAAGACGAGCACCCCGGCGAGCATCGCCACCGCTACAGCAACCACAAGGTCGATAGTGCCAGCGCACGAAATGCTCGGGCACCGAACTCCGAGCACGCGATGAACGTCCAGAAACGGCGCGCCGACAGGAGCAAGCCGGCATGTTCCCTGCCGGAGGTCCTGCTCGCCTCGGCAGCGGCACAAGCGGTCTCGCTGCGCCCTGCACCTTCGCCCCGCCCTGCCCATTCCACCAACGAGCCGGGGTCAGCGCTGGTGCGCCGTCAGGGCATGCCCGAACGGCGCACCCACGACTATGGGGGCCACGGGGCGGATCGAGGGCGGTTCACCGAAAGAGACGCGTGGAACCGGCCCGGCACCGTCGCACCCAGGTCTTTCGCCGGCTCGGACTCGCGGCGTGCGAGCGGCGGCCCCGGTTCGCGCCTCGACACCGGGGCCGCCGCCGGTCAGGCGTGGACGCGAGGACGGCGATGCGCCCACGGCATCGCCCGCTCCATCGTGCCCGCCAGTTGCAGCAGGGTCGCCTCGTCTCCGTAGCGCCCGGCGAACTGCACCCCGACCGGCCAGCCCTCGGCGGACTGCCCGAGCGGCAGCGAGATCGCCGGATGCCCAGTGGTGTTGAACACCGAGGTGAACGCTCCGTAGTCGAAGATGCGGTCGTACCATCCGCGCGCGTCCAGCTCCGGGTTGTCGGCGTCGAGGTGCCCGAGCGGGACGGTCGGTTGCGCGGTCGTCGGTGTGAGGAGCACGTCGTACTCGCCGAGGAAGCGTGCCACCTCGCGGCGCACCGTGTTGAACACCCGGTCGGCGGCGTACAGATCGCGCGCGGTGAGCATCGCGCCGTACCGGGCGCACTCGAGCGTCGTCGCCTCCAGGTGCTCGCGGCTGGGGGTGACGCCCAGCAATTCTGCGGTTGCGTAGACGCCGTCGGCGAGGAAGCTGCACCAGGCGGTGAAGTTCGCGTCGTCGAAGGTCTGCGCGTCGATACGCGGGGCCGCCTCTTCGACGTGGTGGCCGAGTCGCTCGAGTACTGCCGCCACCTCCTGCACCGTGGCGACGGACTGCGGGTCGACCGCGCGGGACGGGTCATACGGGGTGGTGCACACCGCGATCCGCAACGGCCGCACGTCCTGCCCGACCAGCTCGGCGAACGGGCGCTCGGGCGCCGGGAGCAGATACCGATCGCCCGGCTCACTGCCGTGCACCGCGTCGAGCAGCCCGGCACTGTCGCGGACGGTGCGCGTCACCGCGAATTCGATGCCCAGGCCCATGAGCGGGTCGGCGTATTCGGGTCCGGGGGTGGTGCGGCCCTGGGTCGGCTTCAGGCCTACCAGCCCGCACGCGGCGGCGGGGATCCGGATCGACCCGCCCCCGTCATTGGCGTGTGCCATCGGTAGTGCACCCGCCGCCACCAGCGCCGCCGACCCGCCGCTCGACCCGCCCGGGCTGCGGTCGGTGTCCCACGGGTTGCGAGTGGGGCGCCCGTACGCGGCGGCCGCCTCCGTCGACGCGTTGAACCCCAGCTCCGGCGTAGTGGTCACGGCCATGGTGGCCAGGCCCGCGCGGCGGAAACGCGCCATCAGATAGGTGTCCTCCGCGGGCACGAGACCGTCGCCGAACAGCCGGCTTCCGTTGCGCTGCGGGACGCCGGCCGCGTGCGCGATGAGGTCCTTGATCGCGAACGGTACGCCCGCGAACGGGCCGTCGCTGCTGTGGTCGAGCGGGGTGGCGAACCGTTCGCCGGCGACTGCGCCGAGAACCGGATCGACGGCGTCTATCGCCCGCGCCGCGACGTCGTGCACCTCGGCCGGGCTCACCTGCCTGTCAGCAATGAGGCGGGCCAGGCCGGTTGCGTCGTGCGCGGTGTAGTCGTTGATGTCCACGGTGATCTCCATTCGGGGGAACGAACGGCCCGACAGTAGGGTGACGCCCGTAACACAACATCGGCCGAACGACCGATGCGCGAACGCCGAAACGATGCCCCTGGCCAACGCGCGACGCGCCGGGGATGATCACCTCATGTCCCGCGCCGACACGGAACGCCTCGCGGCCGCGCTGGCACTGAGTGCACGCCTCGCCCGCGACGACAACCCGACCGACCCAGCTCGCGTCCTGTTCGAGCTGTCCGCGTGCGTGCCGTTCGCGCATGGCGCCATCTCTCGCTGGGACGCGGCGCGCGGGTGCCACCGCACCGCCTCCAGCCTCGGCTACCCGCGGCCGATCGTCGACGCGATCAATCGCTTTCTGCCCCGCCACCCGCTGTTCGACGACATGCTCGGCCGGCGCCTGCCGCAGCAGCTGTGCACGGTGCCCCCGCGGCTGCGCCACGGTCCCGTCTTCGACGAGGTCATCGTGCCGCAGCAGTACACCGACGGACTCAGCCAATGCCTGTTTGCCCCCGACGGGCGCTATGTGGGGATGTTGAACCTGAGCGCTGCCGGTGGACGGGTGTTCGATCGGGAAGACCTGGTCATGGTGGCGCTGCTCGCCGCCGACCTCGCCTGCGTCGTCGACCCGGCTGCCGCGCCCGGCCCCGCTGACCGAGATCCGGGGCGCGGGATCGTGCTCGTTGTCGCCGCATCCGGCGCGATCGACCGCCCCCTCGACGCGCCCCCGGAGCCCGCCGCCGCCGCGCTCGTAGCCGCGGGCGACGGGCTGCGTGCGGTCGCGGCCGAGGTGCGTCGCCGCGGGCGCGCCGCCGACTACCTGCTCATCGCCACCGGCATTGTCTACGACGCCCACCTAGCGCCCGCCCGCGGCGGAGGGGTCCTCGTGCGGGCGCGTGTCGTGCCACCGCCCGACGGTCTGACCGTGCGGGAACTGCAGGTGCTCGGCCTGGTGCGTGACGGCGCGTCGAATACCGCTATCGGTCGGGAGCTGGGAATCCGCCCGTCGACGGTGTCCACCCACTTGGAGCACGTGCTGCGCAAGACCGGCGCCGCCAACCGCACGGTTGCAGCCGTGCGTGCTGCCGAGTGGAAGCTGCGGCTCGTCGACCGCGCCGCGCCGCCAGTCCTCACCGGCAACGCGCCGGCGTCGTGACCACGGCCCATGGCCTCGCTGAGTCCGATCCTCGCCGAGGCGCCGTGGGACCGGCCGGTGTGTTCCTGCTCCGCCCCGGGATCCCCGCGGAAATGCATGTGCTTCCAGTCCTGTTCGAACCGAGGCATGGCATCTGTCCGGCTGGTCTCCTGTGCTGATGACCATCGGGAGTCCTGCGCCCGGAGCAGGAGCGTCAGAGCGTGGCCACGACGTCGAATTCGTACCCGTCGGCCACGGCCATGTGCACGTCCTGGTGCATCAACCCGGCGCTGGCGTGCACCGACCCGCGGGGGCCGTCGTAGCTCAATGTGCCCGAGTGACGGAGGATCTCGTCGATCGTGTTGGATCCGGCCGCGGCGGTGAGCGCGGCGAGAGTGGTCACGCCCTCGTAACACGATTCGGCGGCGTTGTTCAGCGGTGGTGCGCCCGGACCGAACCGACGGACATAGGCGGACATGAAATCCTGCGCACACGCGGTGACGAGTGATGTGAAGTAGCTCGCGGCGACGAACAGGTTTTCGGTAGCGTCCGCCCCGCTTGCCAGTAGCATGTTCTCCTCCATCAGCGGACTGAACCGCAACAGCCGCTGATGCAGACCCCGCCCGCAGAACGCCCGGTTGAACGCGACTGCGTCACGACCCACGAGCAACATGACGGTGCCCTCGGCGCCGCTCTTTTCGATACGCGGCAGCACCCGGGAGAAGTCGGTGGTGCCGTAGTCGACGTAGATCTCCTCGACGACCTGCAGATCGAGCTCGTGACAGTAGGCGCGAATGGCGGGGACGGTCCGTCGCGGCCACACGTAGTTGGCGCCGACGACCGTCCACCGCCGGATGCCGGCGTGCTCCCGCAGCCATCGCAACGCGGGACCGATTTGCAGGCCCGGGGTTTCACCGGAACAGATGATGCCCGGACGCGACTCGCCGCCCTCGTAGAGGGAGGTGTACACGTACGGGATCCGGTGGGCCAGGACCGAGGAGAGCTGCTCGCGTACCGTCGAGATGTGCCAGCCGGTCACCGCGTGGATGCGGTCTGCGGCCAGCAGTCGAGCGATCTCGGCGCGAAGCTCCGGCGCGGGCAGGCTCGCGTCGATCACCTCGATTTCCACCTCGCGGGCGAGGATGCCGCCGTTGTCGTTGAGGGTCGCGGCGGCGAGGTTCGCGACGGCCTCACACGACGGACCGTAGATTCCGCCCGGCCCGCGCAGTGGAATGACCAGTCCGATGCGATAGCTCCTCGACATCATCGAGCCTCCTTGCGGCCGCTGCACGCGCGGTGGAATATTCATCTGGAAGTATTGCGTTCGGAACGATGTCTCAGCAAGGGGTGCCCATGGTGCAGGCCGATCGGGACGACGCGGTCATGGTGGATACGCTGGCGGTCGATCGGGCGGCCGCCCTGGTCCGCGCGGCCGTGCGGGGCGCCCTCACCGGGTCGGATCTCACCCTCGACCAGTGGCGGGTGGTCGACCACCTCGCCTCCGTGGAAGAGGCCACGATGAGTGCGATCTCCGCCGTCACCCTCATCCCGGGGCCGAGCCTGACCCGGACGGTCGATCGGCTCGTCGACGCCGCGCTGGCGTACCGGACCTTGGATTCCTACGATCGGCGACGCATGATGGTCCGCCTCAGCGCCCGCGGCATCGCTCGTCATCGTGCACTCGCCCCGGCGGTGACCGCCGCGCTCGCGGACGCGTTCGCCCCGCTCGCGCCTGCGGAGCTGCGTGAACTGGGAACGCTTCTGGAGAAGCTCACCACTCGCTGACCGTCGCCCCCGTGTAACTCACGGATGCTGCCGCGTGCCGCGCGGCAGCTTTCCTCGCGCGCCACGCACCCCTGCGCACGGAGGTAGCGGCGTCCGCTCCGAGATTACTTCCACTTGACACAGTTCCAAATGGAAGTAAATTGTGAGCCGCACCACGCACATCCCCCATTGGAGGTCGGACAGATGTCAAGCGATGTTGCTCTCCCCCGTTCGCTCGGAGCCGACGTGGACTTCACGCGCTCGGGCGTATCCCGTTTCCCCAACCGCGATCTCGGCGTTCCGAGATTCTGCTGCGAGGTGGGCGTCCCCCTTGCCGAGCAGAAGGAGCTCGGGCACAACCGCTGGCATCCCGACATTCCGCCGCTGCACGAACTGGATCCGGGTGACGAGGTGATCCTCGAAACCCCCGGCTACGACGACTACCAGCTCCAGGATGCCGACGAGGACCAGGACATCCGGGATCTGGACCTGACCCGTACCCATCCGATCGCCGGACCGGTCTACGTCAACGGCGCCGAGCCCGGCGACCTACTGGTGGTCGATGTTCTGGACGTGCAGCCGCTCTCGGGTATCGGATACTCGAACATCCTGCCCGGAATGGGCGGACCACTGGCGAGCTGGTTCCCTCGAGGCTTCAAGACGGTGTGGGACCTGCACGGTCTGTTCGCGACGAGCCGGCAGATCCCGGGCGTGGAGATCCCCGCGATCAGCCACCCCGGTGTGATCGGCGTGGCGCCGTCGCACGAGCTGCTGCAGATCTGGAACGAGCGGGAGGATCCGCTGATCGCCGACGGCCTGGCCGGCCCGCGGGAGGACGCGATCGCGACGTCGGTGCTGCGCACCCTGGAGGGCGACGAATGGGCGCGGGTCGCCGCCACGGCGGCGCGCACGGTGCCGCCCCGAGAGAACGGCGGCAACCTCGACATCAAGAACCTCTCCCGCGGCTCGCGGGTGTACTTCCCGGTTTTCGTCGAGGGGGCGCTCTTCTCGTGCGGCGACCTTCACTTCGCCGAGGGCGATGGTGAAATCACCTGGAACGCCATCGAAATGGATGGGTCCACGTGGCTGCGGTTCAACCTGATCAAGGGTGGCATGGCGAAGTACGGGGTGCGGAACCCGATGCTGCGACCCTCTCCTGTCGACCCGAACTTCGGTACCCGGTACCTGTCGTTCACCGGTTTGTCCGCGCGCGGCCGGGAGCAGAAGTACATCGATACCACCATGGCCGCGGTCGACGCCGTCGAACAGGCGATCGACTACCTCGGTAAGTTCGGTTACGCGCCCGAGCAGGCGTACACGATCATCAGCGTCGCACCGTGCGAGATGCACGTCGGCGGCATCGTCGACATTCCGAACGCGGCTGTCACGCTGAAGATTCCGCTCGACATCTTCGACAAGGACATCCTCCCCCAGTAAGTCGACGGGTCCGCGGTGCCGGGATGCTCGGACGCCCCGGCACCGCGGGCGCCTCGGCGGAAAGCGACCGCAGATGACCGATGTCGGATTGTTCTACGTCGGTGCCGTCCTGATCGTGAACGGCATCATGCTTCTCGGGCGGATCTCCGCCCGCGCCGCTGCGCCGCTGAACCTGTGCGTCGGCACCCTCCAGGTGGTGATCCCGACCGTCCTGATCGTCACCACGGACGGTGGCGGCGCCGCAATCGCCGGGGCAGCCGGTCTCTACCTGTTCGGCTTCACGTACCTGTGGGTCGGGATCAACGCTGCGACGGGATGGCCTCCGGAAGGGTTGGGCTGGTTCTCCCTCTTCGTTGCGGTGGCCGCGGTCGGGTTTGCCGCCCGCACCTGGTACGACGGCGGCCGGCTCTTCGTCGTATTCTGGCTGGCCTGGGCCGGGCTTTGGTTGCTCTTCTTTCTGGTCCTGGCTCTCGGCCGCACCGAACTCACCCGCTTCACCGGTGCCGTGGCGATCACGGAGGGGGTGCTGACCGCGGCTGTTCCGGCAGGCCTGGCACTTGCCGGACTGTGGATCGATTCCGCCGCCGCCGCTCTTGCCGCGACCGCACTCGGGGGCACCGTAGTGGCGGCGCTGTGGCTGGTCACCCGTCCGGCATCGATCGATGCGTCGACTCCTGCCCGGCAAGGCTGACATGCACCCAGCGCCGTCGGCGAGGCGGCTTGCGGCCGTTCAGGAGACCGAGTTCACCGACTCGGGAAAAACCATGCGGCCGAGCACATTGCGCATTTCGGTGAGAAGAGCCGGGTTCACGCCGGCGAAGTGCCGGTCCGACACCTCCTCGCTGAGCCGGCGCGCCTCGTCGCACAGCTTTCGCCCCTCGTCGGTGGCGACGATGAGCTTGTTGCGCCGGTCGCCCGGATCCGCGGTGCGCGCGACGAGGCCACGGCTCTCGAGTTCGTCGACGATCGCGACGATCTGACTGGGATCCAGTCCCATGTCCGCGGCGATGCGGCGCTGCGCCACACCGGCGGGTTCGTCGCACGCGAGGGAGAGCACCGTGTACGGGCGCACCCGCAGCCCGAGCGGGGCGAGGGCCTCGTTCACCGATCGCACCACCATCGCGCTGGCACGCGTCAGCAGAAATCCCAGGTCGTCCTCGAGGACGCGTCGACGTTCCATTCCGACAGCCTTTCGTCGTGACCCTCAGGGTAACAGTTCCTCAATCGTTGACTTTTTCAATAATAGATGTTCCTATGTGATTGGGAGTACATCAGCTCGAGCAACGGAGGATCTCGTGGACCTCAGCAACAAAGTCGCCGTCGTCACCGGTAGCGGACAGGGCCTCGGCCTCGCCTACGCCACCGAGCTGGCCCGTCACGGCGCCGCGGTCGTGATCAACGACGTCGACCGGGCCACCGCCGATGCCGCCGTCGCGACGATCACCGCCGCGGGCGGACGCGCCGTCGCCGTGGTCGCCCCCGTCGGCCCCACAGAGACGGCGAGGAAGCTCGTCGCGGCCGCGGTCGAGCACTTCGGCCGCCTCGACGTGATGGTGACCAACGCCGGCATCCTGCGCGACAAGGTGCTGTGGAAGATGACCGACGACGACTTCGACGCCGTGATCGACGTGCACCTGCGCGGCACCTTCACGTGCGTGCGCGAGGCCGTGCTGCGCTTCCGCGAGCAGGGCGAGGGCGGGCGCATCATCGCCATCGGCTCCCCCGCCGGCCAGCGCGGCAACTTCGGCCAGACCAACTACGCCGGCGCCAAGGCCGCCGTCGTCGGCATGGTCCGCACCTGGGCGATGGAACTGCAGCGCGCCGGCATCACCGCCAACGCCGTGTGCCCCGTCGCCGTCACGGCGATGACCGAGACCGTGCCGATCTTCGCGCCCTACATCGAACAGATGAAGCAGACCGGCGAGCTGCCCGCGGTCATCCGCCGCGAGGTCGGCATGGGCACCCCCGAGGACGTCGCGGGCCTGATCGCCTTCCTCGCCTCCGACGACGCCGCCGCCATCACCGGTCAGGCGTTCTCCGTCGGCGGGGATCGCCTCGCACTGTGGTCGCACCCGCAGCTGACCGCCACCGCCTTCCACGACGGCGGCTTCTCCGCCGACGACGTCGCCGCCCAGTGGCCCATCGTGTTCGCCGACCGCGTCGAGTCCGTCGGCGAGGAATTCCCCGAGGAGGTGCTCGCCAAGTGAGCCGTTACGAGTACGGCATCGACTTCGACAAGATCGACGCCCTCGATATCCACACCCACGTCGAGATCGACGGCTGCGGCCACCGGTCCATGGACGACGAACTGATGGCCGCGTCGGAGAAGTACTTCAAGTCCGGCGAGGAACGCACCCCGACCATCAAGTCCATCGCCGAGCACTACCGCGAGCGGAACATGGCCGCGGTCGTGTTCACCGTCGACGCGCAGTCGGCCACCGGGCACGCCCCGAACTCGGTCGAGGAGATCGCCGAGTTCGCCGCCGAGAACAACGACGTGCTCATCCCGTTCGGCTCCGTCGACCCCCTGCAGGGCAAGGCCGCCGTCCAGCGGTTGCGCCGCCTGGTCGACGAGTACGGCGTCAAGGGCTTCAAGTTCCACCCGAGCATGCAGGGCTTCGAGCCCAACGACCGGCGCTTCTACCCGCTGTACGAGGCCCTCGTCGAGGCACAGGTGCCGGCCCTGTTCCACACCGGGCAGACCGGCATCGGCGCGGGGCTGCCCGGCGGGCACGGCATCAAGCTGCGCTACTCCGACCCGATGCTGCTCGACGACGTCGCCGCCGACTTCCCCGATCTGACCATCGTCATGGCCCACCCCGCTGTACCGTGGGTCGACGCGCAGATCTCCATCGCCACCCACAAGGCGAACGTCTACCTCGACCTGTCCGGCTGGTCGCCGAAGTACTTTCCGCCGCAACTGGTCAAGGCCGCGAACACGATGCTGCGCCACAAGGTGCTGTTCGGCTCCGACTTCCCCGTCATCCAAGTGGATCGATGGCGCAACGATTTCGCCACTCTCGACATCAAACCCGAGATCGCCCCGATGATCTTCAAGCAGAACGCACTGCGCGTTCTCGGCATCAAGCGCTGAGCACAGGAGGCCCCATGACCATCCCCGCCACCTCCACCACCCACGTCGCCACCCTGGCCGACCTCGAGGCATTCGTCGGGCAGCCGCTCGGCGTCAGCTCGTGGATGGCGATCGAGCAGGACCGGATCCAGACCTTCGCCGACGCCACCGACGACCATCAGTGGATCCACCTCGACGTCGAGCGGGCGAGGAAGGAAAGCCCCTTCGGTGGGCCCATCGCCCACGGTTACCTGACGCTCTCCCTGATCATCCCGATGTGGAGCGAGGTCCTGAAGGTCGACAGTGTCACCATGGCCGTCAACTACGGTCTGAACAGGGTCCGCTTCACCAACCCCGTTCCGGCCGGCAGCAAGGTCCGCCTCAACGCCACGCTGAAGTCGCTCGAGAAGCTGCCGAAGGGCGGCGTGCAGATCACGATCGACGGCATGATCGAGCTCGAGGGCAGCGAGCGGCCCGCCGTCGTCGTCGAGGCGGTCTACCGCATGTTCGATTAGCGGCCGCCGCCTGCAGCCGAGCGAATGTACCCTTCCGTCGATCTACAAGAGGGAAGGGTACATTCGCTCGTTCCAGGACGGCTCACGGTTGCACGAACGCGGGCAGCAGCGTCTGCGCGACCCGTTCGTTCCAGTCGGCGTCGATGTCACCGCTCCGGGCCCGTTCCGCGAAGTAGGCACCGACGATGCAGTCCAGAAATGTTTCGACGTCGAGGTCGGCTCGCACGAGTCCCCGCGAGATGTGGTGTCGCACGACCTCGGTCAAGGTGCTGCGGTGGCGCACGAGCACCGAGCGGATGAGACCGGTGAACGCGGGATCCGCATCGGTCACCAGCGCAGCAAGGCCGCCGAAGCCGACGCCCCCGTCGACCGAACGGAGGGACTGCTCGGCCAGCCACGTCAGCACCTGGTGCGCGGTGGCATCCGGCGCGGGAGGCGCGGGCCGCGCAATCGGCTCCATCACCGCGGTGAGCATCTCGTCCCGGTCACGGTAGCGGCGGTAGATGGTGGTGCGGGCCATGCCCGTGTGTGCGGCCACGGCCTCGATCGTCACCGCCTTGGGCCCCTTGCGACGCAGCAGCTCGAGCACGGCGTCGGCGATGCGTTCCTCCGGCGTGGCAGTCCCCTCACCTTGCCGCACGCGCCCCCTCCTGTCCGCTGTCTCGACTTACGACAATCCTACAATATCGCTACACTATATGTAGCTACGCAACATGTAGCGATTCGAAGAGAGGGACGCACATGAAGATCTCGAACTCGTCGGCCGGAGCGATCGCCCTGATCCTGGGCATCGTCACCATGACCGCATCGGTATGGTTCGACACCACCCCCGTCGGCTCCGGGGTCACTCTCGGACTGGGCGCCATCGCCGCGATCTACGCCCTGTGGTCGCTGATCGCCCGGGATCCGACCAAGGACCACTGGTCCCTGTCCGTCGTCGGCCTGATCTTGTTCATCTCGCCGTGGATCGGGCAGTTCGCCGGCGACGGCGCGGCCTGGACCGCGTGGATCGCGGGGGCGTTGATCATGCTCGTCGGCGGCGCCGCGTACCTCGCCGACGAGTCCGCCGACGTCGCGGCGGCGACCCGGGAAGAGGAACGACGCACGTATGCGTCGACGGCCCGCTGAAACGCCGAGGGGGAGGTTGTCGGCGACATCACTCGATCGATGTCGCGACAACCTCCCCCTCGGTGACCATCTCGAGGCGGATGAACTTACACCAGCAGCTCGGCGATCTGAATGGTGTTGAGGGCAGCGCCCTTCCGCAGGTTGTCCCCCGAGACGAACAGCGCGAGTCCGCGACCGTCCGGCACGCCCGGGTCCTGCCGGACCCGGCCCACCAGCGACGGATCCTGACCGGCGGCCTGCAGCGGCGTCGGGACGTCCACGAGGCGCACGCCGGGGGCGTTCGCGAGCAGTTCCTTCGCACGCTCCACCGACAGGGGACGTTCGAACTCGGCGTTGATCGACAGCGAGTGACCGGTGATCACCGGCACACGCACGCAGGTACCCGAGACCAGCAGATCCGGCAGCCCGAGGATCTTGCGGGACTCGTTGCGCAGCTTCTGGTCCTCGTCGGTCTCGCCGCTGCCGTCGTCGACGAGCGAACCCGCGAGCGGCAGGACGTTGAACGCGATCGGCGCGACGTACTTGTCCGGGGCCGGGAAGTCGACGGCGCTGCCGTCGTGCACGAGCTTCTCGGCGTCGCCGATGACGGCGCGGGCCTGACCGAGCAGTTCCTCGACGCCGGCGATGCCGCTGCCGGAGACCGCCTGGTAGCTCGAGACGATCAGCCGCTGCAGGCCGGCCTCGTCGTGCAGCACTTTCAGGACCGGCATCGCGGCCATGGTGGTGCAGTTCGGGTTGGCGATGATGCCCTTCGGCGGGTTCTTCGCCTCCTGCGGGTTGACCTCGCTCACGACGAGGGGCACCTCGGGGTCCTTGCGCCAGGCCGAGGAGTTGTCGACCACGACCGCCCCGGCGGCGGCGAACCGCGGCGCCTGGGCACGCGAGAGCGTCGCACCGGCGGAGAACAGGGCGATGTCGATGCCCTTCAGGTCCTCGTCGGAGGTCGCCGCGGCGTCCTCCACGACGATCTCCTCACCGCGGAACGGCAGCTTCTTGCCGGCCGAGCGGGCCGAGGCGAAGAACCGCACCTTGTCGGCGGGAAAGTTGCGCTCCTCGAGCAGGGTGCGCATGACGATGCCGACCTGTCCGGTGGCACCGACGACAGCGAGAGTGGTCACAGCGATTACCGTCCCGTTCCGGCGTGGACGACGGCTTCTTCCTCGCCGCCGAGTTCGAACGCGGCGTGCAGGGCGCGCACCGCGTCGTCGAGTTCCGTGTCGTCGACGAGGACCGAGATACGGATCTCCGACGTGGAGATGAGGTCGATGTTGATGCCCGCACCCGCGAGGGCCTCGCAGAACTTCGCCGTGACGCCCGGGTGGCTCTTCATGCCGGCGCCGACGAGCGAGACCTTGCCGATGTGGTCGTCGAACAGCACCTGGGTGAAGCCGATCTCCTCCTGCTGCTTGCTCAGCAGCTCCACGGCGCGCGGGCCGTCGCCCTTGGGCAGGGTGAAGGTGATGTCGGTCTTGCCCGTCTCCACCTTGGAGATGTTCTGCAACACCATGTCGATGTTGATCTCGGCGTCGGCGACGGCACGGAACACCTTCGCGGCGTAACCGGGGGTATCGGGCAGGCCGACGACGGTGACCTTGGCCTCGCCGCGATCGTGCGCGACGCCGGTGATCAGAGCCTCTTCCACGGGGATGTCCTCCATCGATCCGGACACGATGGTGCCGGGCTTGGTGGTGTACGACGAACGAACGTGCACGGGCACGTTGTAGCGGCGGGCGTACTCGACGCAGCGCAGCATGAGCACCTTCGCGCCGCACGCCGCGAGCTCGAGCATCTCCTCGAAGGAGACCTTCTCGAGCCGCTGCGCGTCCTTGACGATGCGCGGGTCGGCGGTGAAGACGCCGTCGACGTCGGTGTAGATCTCGCAGACATCGGCGTTCAGCGCCGCGGCCAGGGCGACGGCGGTCGTGTCGGAGCCGCCGCGGCCGAGGGTGGTGATGTCCTTGCTGTCCTGGCTCACGCCCTGGAAGCCGGCGACGAGGACGATGCTGCCCTCGTCCAGCGCGGCCCGGACGCGGCCGGGGGTGACGTCGATGATCTTCGCGTTGCCGTGGCTGCTCGTGGTGATCACGCCGGCCTGCGAGCCGGTGAACGACCGCGCCTCGGCGCCGAGCGAGTGGATCGCCATCGCGACCAGGGCGTTGGAGATCCGCTCACCGGAGGTGAGGAGCATGTCCATCTCCCGCGCCGGCGGCGCCGGGCACACCTGCTGGGCGAGGTCGAGCAGCTCGTCGGTGGTGTCGCCCATCGCCGAGACCACGACGACGACGTCGTTGCCCGCCTTCTTGGTCTCGACGATCCGTTCAGCGACGCGCCGGATCCGCTCGGCCGTCGCGACCGAGGATCCTCCGTACTTCTGGACGACGAGTGCCACGCTGGCGAACCTCCGGGGTCTTGGGTGCAAGTCCAGGGGATCAGCTTACCGATGCGGCCTGGAGGGACGGGGCTCGACCTGCCCCGGCACCCGGCAGCCGCCGCTCCCGGCCTGCGGCGAGGGCCGGAACCGTCGGGCGTGACAGCGGTCTCGGGTGGTGACAGCATCTCCGGCGTGAGCATCGGCAGACGCCTGCAGGTCCGAGCGGTGGACGAACGTTCCTCCGCCTCCCCCATCGAGTTGTTCTTCGATCTCGTGTTCGTCTTCGCCCTGACCCGGGTCACCGACCTCATGGCGGTGGACACCAGCGGCGTCGACGTGCTGCGCGCCGCCCTCGTCATGGCGGTGCTGTGGTGGGTGTGGGTCGGCTACTCGTGGCTGGGCAATCTCGCCCGCGCCGACGAGGGCCTCATGCGAGTGGTGATGTTCGCCGCGATGGGGGCCGTGTTCGTCGTCGCCCTGACGATTCCCGAGGCGTTCGACGACATGCCGGGTGGCCTCGACGGACCGGTGATCTTCGCGGTCGGCTACTTCACCGTGCGCCTGATCCACCTGTCGACGTTCCTCGTCCTGAGCCGGGACGATCCGCAGCTGCGGCGGCAGGTGCTCCGATTCCTTCCGAGCATGCTGGCGGGAACGGCGTTCCTGCTGATCGCCTCGCAGCTGTCCGGACCCGCGCAGACGGTGCTGTGGATCCTCGCCCTGGCGGGCGACTACCTCGGCACCCTGGCCGGGGGCACCGGGTGGCGGCTCCGCTCGGTGAGCCACTTCGCGGAGCGGCACGGACTCATGGTGATCGTCGCCCTCGGTGAGTCGATCGTCTCGATCTGGATCGGCGTCGCGGCGCTGCCGATCTCCTGGGCGATCATCGTCGCGTCACTGCTGGGTCTGTCCGTCTCGGCGCTGCTGTGGTGGGCGTATTTCGACGTCACGTCCCTGGCCGTCGAGAAGGTCTTCGACGCGGCGACCGGGACCCGGCTGATCCGGATCGCCCAGCGTTGCTACAGCTACGCCCACCTGCCGATAGTGATCGGAATCGTCATGCTCTCGCTGGGCCTGAAGAAGATCCTCGCCTACGTCGGGGACGGGAACCATCATCGGCTCACCGATCCCCTCCAGGGCTGGCCGCTGGCCGGCCTGTACGGCGGGGCCGCGCTCTATCTCCTCGCCCTGGTGTTCTTCCGCGCCTACGCGACCGGTCGCGTCGAGGTTCCCCGGGCGACGACGGCGGTCGTCCTGCTCGCACTCCTTCCCGTGGTGGGGCACGTCCCGGCGCTGGCGACCCTCGGCATCCTGGTGGCGGTGCTGCTCGTCCTCATCGGGTACGAGACCGTCCGTTACGCCGAGCCGCGCGAGACGATCCGTCACGGGGGCTGAGACCGGACGGGCGGCTCATCCCGCGACGGTCGTGCGCAGCAGCATGACGTTGTAGTCGCTCCAGCGGGACGCGACGAAATACAGGTCGTTGCCGCTGGACCACGGATGGATGTACGGCGCGTACAGGCCGCCGATCTGGGCGCCGGTGACGACCGCGCGCGGCGCGCTCCACGGGCCTTCCGGGCGCGCGCTCGTGCGCATCTCGATCTGCCCGCGTTCCTCGTTGCCGTAGAGGAGGACGAAGGTGCTGCCGGTCCAGTGCACCGACATCTCGCCGACCGGGGCGTCGACGACGGGGACCGCCGCATCGATCCCGCCGAGGATCCAGTGGGTGCCGGTCCAGAACTCGTAGGCGGTGAGGTCGCGGATCTGCGCCTCGGGCACGCGCGAGACGTGGGCCGGACCGAAGCGCCCGTCGGGCGTGCCGAAGTCGTAGACGTAGCCCTCGTGCTTCACGTACGCGTGCTGTTGGAAGTTGCTGTTGCCCGTCGCCAGCTGCTGGACGCCGGGGACCTCGACGGGGGTGTTCACCCGCGCGGTGGCGGGGTCGACGGTCCATGTCTCACCGTTGTCGGTCGAGTACGCGACGGCCGAGGCGTTGGTCCACCATTCGCCCGGTTCGCCCCAGGCGCGCACCGACATGAAGTTGATGTACTGCGTGCCGCCGACCGAGATGCCGGCGGTGGGCACGACGGTGGTCTCGACCCCGTCGATGCCGACGCTGCCGAGGACCTCGCGGGCGAAGTTCGGGTCGGAGGAGAGCACCGGCGCCCCGGAGTAGCGATCCCCGGGTCGGGGGTCGGGCACGGCGATGCCGTCCGACAGCTCGGTGTCGCCGCTGCGCATGAGGATGTTGCGGCGCCATTCGTCGCCCTCGACCGAGCAGTCGCCGAAGGTGTCTCCGAAGGCCGCGAGCACCTGCCGGCCGGGGCCGGTCCCGCCGTTGTCCCACATGATTCCCAGGTCGGTGCCCGAGACGGAGAAGCGGGTGTCGGTCCGGTTCGGGCTGCGCGGTCCCGTGACCCAGGCGACGGTGCGGGTGGGCCCGGAGGTGATCGTCGGCAGCGGTCCCTGCGGCGTCCCGGCACCGGGGTTGCTGCTGCCGAAGCCGCTGCTTCCGGACCCGGAGCCCCCGCACGGTTCCGCTTGAGCGGTGGCGGCAAACGGCACCGCGCAGCCGAGCGCGAGCAGCAGCGCCGAGGAGAACGTCGTCGCCGACCGGACCGCCCTCATGAGCCCTCCTCCCGGCCGGGTGACCGAAACGCGTCTTCCCTGATACTCCTGTGACCAATGGTGTCTGTGTGACGAATGAGGTCAACGTATTGGATCGACGGGGCTCGCGACAGCGCCCTCCGTATCGATCGGGTCACGTTCGTACGGCCTGCTCCGCCCGGCCCCGGCAGCGAAATCCCCGCATCCCGGGTGGGCTCCGGCGGGGGCGAGCGAGTACACTGCCTGGCATGCAGCGCGCGCTTCTCCTCGGCCGCCGCGGCGGGATCTGACCAGACCGGCTTCCCGTCGCGGGGTGTGGTCGCGCCGGTCGTATCCTCATCCGGACTCACCGGTCCCCTTTTTTTGGAGTTACGTCATGTCACCCGCCGACGCATTCACCTCCGGCTCGCGCACTATCACGCCGCCGAGCAAGCCCGCCCCCGCCGATCAGCCGGCGTGGAACACGCAGAAGAACTCCTCGATGCCGACCTACCGGTACCGGCCGTTCGCCGAGGAGGTCGAGCCGGTCACGCTGCCGGACCGCACCTGGCCGGACAAGGTCATCGACCGGGCCCCCGCCTGGTGCGCCGTGGACCTGCGTGACGGCAACCAGGCGCTCATCGACCCCATGAGCCCCGCCCGCAAGCGGCGCATGTTCGACCTGCTGGTACGCATGGGCTACAAGGAGATCGAGGTCGGCTTCCCGTCGGCGAGCCAGACCGATTTCGACTTCGTCCGAGAAATCATCGAGGACAACGCGATTCCCGACGACGTCACCATCCAGGTGCTGACGCAGGCCCGCCCCGAGCTGATCAAGCGCACCTTCGAGGCGTGCGCCGGGGCCCACACGGCCATCGTCCACTTCTACAACTCGACGTCGATCCTGCAGCGCCGCGTGGTGTTCAAGGCGGACAAGGACACGGTCAAGAAGATCGCCACCGACGCGGCCGAACTGGTACTCGAGGAGGCGAAGAACCACCCCGACACGAACTGGCGGTGGGAGTACTCCCCCGAGTCGTACACCGGCACGGAACTGTCGTACGCCAAGGAGGTGTGCGACGCGGTCGTCGACACCCTGGGCGCGACCCCCGAGAACCCCGTGATCATCAACCTGCCGGCGACGGTCGAGATGGCCACGCCGAACGTGTACGCCGACTCGATCGAGTGGATGCACCGCAACCTGGCCAAGCGCGACTCGATCATCCTGTCGCTGCACCCGCACAACGACCGCGGCACCGGCGTCGCGGCGGCCGAACTGGGCTACCAGGCCGGCGCCGACCGCATCGAGGGCTGCCTGTTCGGCAACGGCGAGCGCACCGGCAACGTGTGCCTGGTCACCCTCGGCCTGAACATGTTCAGCCGCGGCGTGGACCCGCAGATCGACTTCTCCAACATCGACGAGATCCGCCGCACCGTCGAGTACTGCAACCAGCTGCCCGTGCCCGAGCGGCACCCCTACGGCGGCGACCTGGTGTACACGGCCTTCTCGGGCAGCCACCAGGACGCCATCAACAAGGGCATGGACATGATGAAGGCCGACGCCGACGCGGCGGGCACCGACGTCGACGACCTGACCTGGGCGGTTCCGTACCTGCCGATCGACCCGAAGGACGTCGGCCGCAGCTACGAGGCCGTGATCCGGGTGAACTCGCAGTCCGGCAAGGGCGGCGTGGCGTACATCATGAAGCACGACCACGGCCTGAACCTGCCCCGGCGGCTGCAGATCGAGTTCTCGCAGGCGGTGCAGCGCGTCACCGACGGTGAGGGCGGCGAGGTCAGCCCCAAGGAGATGTGGGACATCTTCCACGAGGAGTACCTGACCCCGATCACCCCGCTCGAGCGGATCCGGCAGAAGGTCGCCGCGGCCGAGACCGACGACGGCACCGACACCGTCACCGCGGTCGTGAAGTATCACGGCAAGGAACAGGAGATCACCGGGTCCGGCAACGGCCCGCTCGCCGCCTTCGTCGACGCCCTGGAGACCCTGGGCTACCAGGTGGCGGTCCGCGGCTACGCCGAGCACGCCATGTCGGCCGGTGACGACGCCCTCGCGGCCGCGTACGTCGAGGCGGACGTGACCCGCCCCGACGGGGTTTCGGCCCTGGTCTGGGGTGTCGGAATCGCGCCGTCCATCACGACGGCGTCGCTGCGCGCGGTGGTCTCGGCGGTGAACCGGGCCCACTGAGCCCTCCGGTCCCGCGAACACCGCGGCAAACGGCGCGAATTCGGACGAACGCGGCGGTACTCTTTCGCAGGAGTGCCGCCGCGTGTCCGTTTGTCGGCCGGGCGAATCTCGGTTCGGATCCGTCTCCGCACGTGCCCCACGAAAGGGAGCGTCACATGGATTTCTGGGACATCATCTGGTTCATCATCGTCAGCTTCGCGTTCATCGCGTACCTGATGGTGCTCTTCTCCATCATCGGGGACCTGTTCCGCAACCACCAGCAGTCCGGCTGGATCAAGGCGATCTGGATCGTCTTCCTGATCTTCCTGCCGTTCCTGACCGCCCTGATCTATCTGATCGTCAACGGCAAGGGCATGGCCGAGCGCTCCGCGCGGGAGTACGCCCAGGTCAAGCAGGCCCAGGACAGTTACATCCGCGAGGTCGCCGGCAAGTCCCCCGCCGAGCACATCGCCGACGCCAAGGCCCTGCTCGACGCGGGCACCATCACCGAGGCCGAATACCAGGCCCTCAAGGCCAAGGCACTGGCCTGACGCCGCCCCCGGGGGGATCACGACGATGACGTCCGATCCGGTTCGGGTCCGCCGCGACGGGCCCGTCACCACCATCGGGATCAACCGTCCCGAGGTCCGCAACGCGGTCGACCGGGAGACGGCGCAGGCGCTCGCCGACGCCTTCCGCGCCTTCGACGCCGACGACGAGGCGGCGGTCGCCGTCCTGCACGGCGAGGGAGGCACCTTCTGCTCCGGCGCCGACCTGAAGGCGATCAGCGAGGGACGCGCGAACCGGGTCGCCCCGGACGGTGACGGGCCGATGGGCGTGTCGCGGATGCGGCTGTCCAAGCCCGTCATCGCCGCGATTTCGGGCCACGCCGTCGCGGGCGGGCTCGAGCTGGCGCTGTGGGCCGATCTGCGCGTCGCCGAGGAGGGGGCGGTGCTGGGCGTGTTCTGCCGCCGCTGGGGCGTGCCGCTGATCGACGGCGGCACGGTGCGGTTGCCGCGGCTCATCGGCGAGAGCCGCGCGATGGATCTCGTCCTGACCGGCCGTCCCGTCGAAGCCGACGAGGCGCTGCGCATCGGGCTGGTCAACCGGCTCGTGCCCGCCGGGCAGGCGCTCGCCGCGGCCCGCACGCTCGCCGCCGAGATCGCCGCCTTCCCCCAGACCTGCCTGCGCCGGGATCGTCTCTCCCTGCTCGAACAGCACGGTCTCGACGAGGACCAGGCGTTGCTCAACGAGTTCCGGCACGGCACGGTCTCCCTCGCCCACGACACGCTCGACGGCGCCTCCCGGTTCGCCGCCGGCGCCGGGCGGCACGGCAGCTTCGGCGAATCCGGCACCTAGCCGGAGCCGTCCCACACCACGTGGCCGTCGGCCCGCACGCGGGCTCCGGGGGCCGCCTCGTGCGCGACGAGGCGGCCGTCGTGCATGAGGTGTTCGACGTCGCGGCCGAAACGCAACACGACGATGTCCGCGACGAGGCGGCGGTGGCAGCGCCACCACACGCTCTCGCTGCACATCATCGCGGTCCGGCGCCGCGCGGACTCCACGAGCAGGCCGTCGAGCGCGTCGGCGAACTCCTCGGTGCGCGTGTGGGCGGCGTAGGCAGCGAACTGCTCGACCCGCCACCACGAATCCTCGGGCGCCGTCCCGGCGGGTAGCCGTCGCCGGCCCCCGAGCCGCCGCTCGAGCCGATAGCCGATGCCGGCATCGGTCAGCCATTCCGTCATCGCGTCGCCGGCGAGGTCCGGGTTGCGCCGGCTGCCCGGGAAGCGCCGGACGTCGACGAGCGACTCCACGCCGGCGGATCGCAGCAGCTCGGTCAGCTGCGCCCGGTCCAGCCGTCCGTGACCCACGGAGAGCAACACCTCGATGATCCTTCCCTCGGATCGGTTCTCTCCGGCATACCACCGACGGCTACCGCAGGCTCGTCCCCACGCCTGCAGCCGACGTGTGCCGGCATCCACCCGGCGACGCGATCGGCAGCTCCTCGAACCGGCCGTCCGGGAAGCGCAGGTGCACGTGCACCGCACCGGCGACCACCCCCAGCGGCTCGCGACCCAGCAGGCGCGCGAGCACGTACGTCGCGCTCAGGCTGGTCACGTCGCGGATCACGCCCAGCGGCAGCAGCGAGCCCGTCTCGGCGAGCACCTCGCGCTCGCCCGCGCGCAACACCAGCCGCAGGCCCGGCGCGACGCCCTGGACGGCGAGCGAGACCGCGACGTTGTCCCGGTCGTCGGAGCCGACCGCGGCGAGCGCCGCCGCGCGATGCACCCCGACGCGTTCGAGCAGCCGCCGGTCGCCGCCGTCGCCGACCACGGCGGGGATGTTCAGGTCGCGCACGAGCCACAGGTTGCGGGCATTGGTGTCCCGCTCGACGCCCACCACCGGGATGCCGAGGTCCCGCAGCTCCCGGCACAGCCGCAGGCCCACCTGCCCGAGGCCCACCACGATCACGTGCCCGGAGCGGGGCAGCGACCGGGGGCCGAGCAGCGCGGTCAGGCGGGGGCCCAGCAGCCGGTCCACCACCCCGGCGGTGAACATGGCGGTGAACACGATCGTCGCCAGCATCGCGGTCGACGCGATCGCGGCGTACGCCTCGTTGCCGTGCGGATCGGCCGCCGGGCCCACCGTCGTGACCACGCGGACCGCCTCGTGGAACGCGTCGATCGCCCCCTTGCCCTCCCCGAAGGTCAGCCAGGCCCAGTCGCCGAACAGCACCGCCGCCAGGCCGAGCAGCCCGGCCAGCAGGATGCGGGTGCCGGTCTCGTGGGTGCGCAGCACCGCGGTGAGCTGCCCGGCCCACCGCTGCCACACCATCCGTCGCGGTACCGCGACGGGCACCTCGTCGAGCACGTCGCCGGCCACGCGGATGCCGCGCGGTTCGCGGGTGGAGGTCACGGCCAGCAGGCCGGGTGCCACGCACGGCCCGGCCAGGGAGGCCACGGCGAGATCCGCCGGCGACGTCACGTCGCACTGCGGCAGGAACCGTGCGAGCTGATCGCCGATCGTGCGGTCGAAGATCGTCGCGACCATCGGTGCGTCCGGCTGCAGGTGCGCCGCGGCGAGCGCATACCGCAGCGCGACCACGTCGTCCTGCAGGAGCACCGCGATCCCGGCGACCGGCGGCCGGTCCAGGAGGGCCCGCAGCTCCTCGTCGTCGGGCCGGGGCGCGTGCCGCACCGCGCAGCCGAGGTCGACGAGCGAGGCGCAGACCCGGCGCGCGACGGTGGTGTCGCCCACCACGACGTACGTCCCGGTGTTCCCGCCGGTTGTATCCGCCTCCGCCACGGCGACCACCTCCCCGCCTCAGGGGACCACGCAACCTGCGGCGGCGCATCCGGCGGCGCGGTCGCTGTGAGCGATTCCCGCAGCGTAGCGGCGTGTGACCGTGCGGACACGGCCGCGCCGCGGCGGTGGACACGGCCGCGCCGCGGCGGTGGACACGGCCGCGCCGCGGCGGTGGACACGGCCGCGCCGCGGCGGTGGAGGCGCCGCTGTGGAAAACTCGCGACGTGGGTACAAGCACTCGAATCACCGGGCGCGGGCGGCTGGCGCTGCGCGCGGCGAAGGCCGCCTCGTGGGCGTCGCAGAAGGCGGGGCGCGGCAAGGGGTCGATGATCGGCGGCCTCGTCGCGCTGAAGATCGATCCGCGCCTGATGGAACAGCTCGGCCGCGGCCGTCGCACCGTCCTGGTCACCGGCACCAACGGCAAGTCCACCACCACCCGGATGACGGCGGCGGCCCTGGAGACGATGGACGCCGTCGCCACGCAGGCCGACGGGGCGAACATGGACGCCGGCATCGTCGCCGCGCTGGTCGCCCACCAGGAGGCGCCGCTCGCCGCGATCGAGGTCGACGAGCTGCACACCCCGCACGTCGCGGACGCCCTCGACCCCGAAGCGATCGTGCTGCTCAACCTCAGCCGCGATCAGCTCGACCGCGTGGGCGAGATCAACATGATCGAACGCAAGCTGCGTGCGGGCCTCGAACGCCACCCGGACGCGGTGGTCGTCGCCAACTGCGACGACGTGCTCGTCACCTCCGTCGCCTACGACCACCCGAACGTGGTGTGGGTGGCGGCCGGTGCCGGCTGGTCGGGCGACTCGGTCAGCTGCCCCCGCACCGGTGAGCCGATCCTCTGGGAAGACGGGCGCTGGCACAGTACGGGCTCGGATTTCGCACGGCCCGAACCGGATTGGTGGGTCGACGACGAGAATCTCTACGGGCCGGACGGTCTGGTGCTGCCGATGACGCTGACCCTGCCCGGGCGCGCCAACCGCGGTAACGCCGCTCAGGCGGTGGCCGCGGCGGTCGCCCTCGGCGCCGATCCGGCCGCGGCCGTCGCGGCCGCGGGTGTCGTCGAGGAGGTCGCCGGCCGGTACAAGACCGTGCAGGTGGGTCCGCATTCGGTGCACATGCTGCTCGCGAAGAACCCGGCCGGGTGGCAGGAGGCCCTGTCGATGATCGACCCGACGGTCGACGGTCTCGTCATCGCGGTCAACGGGCAGGTGCCGGACGGGGAGGACCTGTCGTGGCTGTGGGACGTGCGGTTCGAGCACTTCGAGGGCGTGCACGTCGTGGCGTCCGGCGAGCGCGGCACCGACCTGGCCGTACGGCTGACCTACGCCGGGGTCGAGCACACGCTGGTGGCAGATCCGATCCGGGCCATCGCGTCGTGCCCGCCGGGACGGGTCGAGGTCCTGGCCAACTACACCGCGTTCCGGGATCTGAACACTGCCCTGGCGAAGGGAGCCGCGCATGTCTGAGTCCACCGTCCGGATCGGGCTCGTGCTGCCCGACGTGATGGGCACCTACGGCGACGGCGGCAACGCGCTGGTCCTGCGGCAGCGCCTGCGGATGCGCGGGCAGGACGCCGAGGTCGTGTCGATCAACCTGACGGACCCGGTGCCCGAGTCCCTGGACCTGTACACCCTCGGCGGGGCCGAGGACTCGGCGCAGCGCCTCGCCACTCGGCACCTGCAGCGCCATCCGGGCCTGCAACGGGCGGTCGAACGCGGGGCGCCGGTGCTGGCGATCTGCGCGGCGATCCAGGTGCTCGGCAACTGGTACCAGACGTCGGCGGGCGAGCGCGTCGACGGCGTCGGCCTGCTCGACGTGACCACCACTCCGCAGCAGACCCGGGCCATCGGCGAGGTGGTCACCACTCCCCTCGTCGAGGGCCTGCGCCTGCCGCTGACCGGATTCGAGAACCACCGCGGCGGAACGACTCTCGGCCCCGCCGCCCGTGCACTGGGCCGGGTCACCCGGGGCGTCGGCAACGGCGTGGGCGACGGCGTCGAAGGGGTCGTCCAGGGCTCGGTGGTCGGCACGTACATGCACGGCCCGGTGCTGGCCCGCAATCCCGAGCTGGCGGACCTGCTGCTGACCCGCGCGCTCGGTGTGGACTCGCTGCCGCCGCTGGACCTGCCGGAGGTCGAGCAGCTGCGCCGCGAGCGGCTCGCCTGACCCGCCGCTCGGACGAAACCACCCCCGGACAGGGGTTCGGCCCGGGAATCGCTTTCGCAACCTCCGGGCCGGATCTCTGCTTCACGAGCCTCTGTCGTCCTCGGACGTCTGCTCGATTCGCACTACTGATGTTACCTGCATCACACCCCGATGGCAAGGGGTGGGATCCGGGGTTCAGCTACTCCCCTTGATCTGTTCAGCTACTCCCCTTGATCTCGCGGCGATGCTGGTCGACGACGGTGCGGGCCAGCTCCGCAACCTTGACGTTGACCTGCTGCGACGTCCGGCGGAGGAGATCGAAAGCCTCGTCGTCGGAGATCTTGTTCAGCGCCATGAGGAGCCCGATCGCCTTGCCGATCTCCCGATTGCTCTCGATGCCGTTGCGGAGCGAGGCGACGTCCTCGCCGCGGGAGACGGCGGCGACACAGACGGCCGCGAAGGCGGCCAGGACGGTGCCGTTCGCGGCGGCCGCGAGGTCGAAGGCCCCCGGCGTGTCGGAGAACAGGTTCAGCGACCCGACCTTGCGGTCGTCGACCCGCAACCGGAATCCCATCGCCCCCCGCACCGGCGTCTGCTTCACGACGCCGGGAGCCAGGTGCGGCCACTGCTCGGAGACGCTCAGGTCCGGCTCGATCTGGGCGGCCTCCTCCTCGATCGCATCCAGGCACGGCCCCTCGCCGGTGGCGCGCTCGAGGTCGTCGACGTGCCGCGCGACGACGTCGGAGGCGCCGACGGTGACGTACGCCCTGCCTTCCCGCAGCATGAGGCTCGCATGGTCGCAGCCGGGAACCAGCATCGTGGCGGCCACACAGATCGCCGCGTACGCCTCCGAGGGCTCGGCGCCGCGATAGACGATCTCGGCCAGTGCGGCGAACACCGTCGCCGGATCAGCCGCGGACTGTCCGTTCTGCATGAGCGCTCCTCGACCTCTTCGCCGCGCCCTTCCGTGCGGGGCGTCGGATCGCCATTCAACCAGACACGCCGGAACACCCCCCGATTCGCCCGGACGGCGAATTCGCTTCCTACATGCGAATTCGGGGCGGTCCGGCGGTGCCGCGGCATGAGTTGGACATCCGTTCGAGTGGCGCCGGTCGCTGTGATGCGGTACAACACATCGGCATTGGTTTTGTGAACCAAGTCACGATTTGTTTGCAGGGGGATAAACCGAATATGACAGGCACGGCAACGCGCCGCCACACAGCACACGACGAGGACGCCCGGAGCACCCCGTTGGTGCTCACGTCCACCACCGGCGCATCG
>NZ_WVTE01000027.1:0-17516 GCF_009939605.1 Rhodococcus sp. YH1
CTTGGCGATCGACACCTTCGTCATGCGCATGGCGAAGAACCTAGCCTTCTTCGCCTCTCGTGCTGCTCGACCCACTGACATCTCCCCTGGTCAGGGAGCGTGTCGCATGGACCACCTGAGTCAGCCCGAATCGAACCTGTGTGACATTCGGCCCACCACCGCTGTCCCGGGGAATGTCGGAAATGTTCAATACGGCCGGCGGAGACGACGCGAGACTCGTCGCATGACGCATTCCGTGAATCCGATCCCCGCCGGCTACACCTCCCTCACGCCGTTCCTCGTCGTCGACGGCGCGGCCCGGGCCGTCGAGTTCTACCGCACGGTCTTCGGCGCCGAGGTCGTCGAACGAACCGACGGGCCCGACGGCACGATCGCGCACGCCGAACTGGACTTCGGGCACGGCCGGCTCCAGCTGAGCGACCCCGCGCCGGCCATGAGGCTGCGCGCGCCCGACGGGACGAACACCGTCGACCATTCCTACGTGCTGTACTGCACCGACGCCGACGCGACGTTCGCCCGCGCGGTCGAGCAGGGTGCGCAGGTCTTCGAGGAACCCTCGACGTTCGTCACCGGAGACCGGTTCGGGACGATCCTCGACCCGTTCGGGCACCGGTGGGCGATCATGACGCGCGTCGAGGACGTCGCGCCCGAAGAGGCACGACGTCGCATCGACGAGTGGCTCTCGAGTCAGTCGTCCTGAGCATCCCTGAAACGCCGAATGTCACATCGGATCGATACAAGCGATCCGATGTGACATTCGGTCGATCAGGCGTCAGGCGAGGCGCTGCTTCAGGGCCTCGAACTCGTCGCGGATGCCGGAGGGCACCTTCTCGCCGAGGAACTCGAACCACTCCTCGATGAGGGGCAGCTCTTCCTTCCACTCCGCCACGTCGACCTTCAGCGCCTCGTCGACGTCGTCGCGGTCGACGTCGAGGCCCTCGAGGTCGAGGTCCGCGGCGGTCGGCACGAAGCCGATCGGCGTGGTCTGGGCGCCGGCCCGGTGCTCGATGCGGTCGACGATCCACTTGAGCACACGGGAGTTCTCACCGAAGCCCGGCCACAGGAAGCGGCCGTCGTCGCCGCGACGGAACCAGTTGACGTAGAAGATCTTCGGCAGCTTGTCCGCATCCGCGGACTTGCCGATGTTGATCCAGTGGTTCAGGTAGTCGCCGGCGTTGTAACCGATGAACGGCAGCATCGCCATGGGGTCGCGACGGACGGTGCCGACCTTGCCCTCGGCGGCGGCGGTCTGCTCGGACGACAGCGTCGCGCCGAGGAAGGTGCCGTGCTGCCAGTCGAGGGACTCGCTCACCAGCGGCACAGTCGTCTTGCGACGACCGCCGAACAGGATCGCGGAGATCGGCACACCCTGCGGATCGTCCCACTCGGGGGCGAGGATCGGGCACTGCGACATCGGCGTGCAGTAGCGCGAGTTCGGGTGCGCGGCCGGGGTGCCGGACTCGGGAGTCCAGTCGTTGCCCTTCCAATCGATGAGGTGCTCGGGATTGCCTTCCAGGCCCTCCCACCACACGTCGCCGTCGTCGGTCTGCGCGACGTTGGTGTACAGCGTGTTGCCGGCCTCCATCGTCTTCATGGCGTTGGGGTTGGAGCCGTGGTTGGTGCCGGGGGCGACGCCGAAGAAGCCGTACTCCGGGTTCACCGCATACAGCCGGCCGTCCTCACCGAAACGCATCCAGGCGATGTCGTCGCCGAGGGTCTCGGCGCGCCAGCCCGGGATGGTCGGCTGGATCATCGCGAGGTTGGTCTTGCCGCAGGCACTCGGGAACGCGGCCGCCACGTAGTAGGCCTTGTCCTCCGGCGAGATCAGCTTGAGGATCAGCATGTGCTCGGCGAGCCAGCCCTCGTCGTGCGCCATGGCCGAAGCGATACGCAACGAGTAGCACTTCTTGCCGAGCAGGGCGTTGCCGCCGTAGCCGGAGCCGTAGCTCCAGATCTCCCGGTCCTCCGGGAAGTGGGTGATGTACTTGGTGTCGTTGCACGGCCACGGCACGTCCTTCTGGCCGGGCTCGAGCGGCGCACCCACCGAATGCAGGGCCTTGACGAACGGCTTGTCGGTGCCCAGCTTCTCCAGGGCCGCGGTACCCATGCGGGTCATGATGCGCATGGAGACGACGACGTACTCCGAGTCGGTGATCTCGACGCCGAGCTTCGGGTCGTCCGCGCCGAGCGGGCCCATGCAGAACGGCACCACGTAGAGGGTGCGCCCGCGCATGCTGCCGCGGTACAGCTCGGTCATGGTCGCCCGCATCTCGGCCGGATCCATCCAGTTGTTGGTCGGTCCGGCATCGACCTCGTTGCGCGAGCAGATGAAGGTGCGCGACTCGACGCGCGCGACGTCCGACGGGTCGGAGTTGCCCAGGAAGGAATTGGGCTTCTTCTCGTCGTTGAGGCGGGTGAAGGTCCCGGCCTCGACCAGCTGGGTGGTCAGCCGGTCCCATTCCGCGTCGGACCCGTCGGCCCAGACGACCCGGTCGGGCTGAGTGAGTTCGGCGACCTCCTGTACCCATGCGAGCAGCTCGGCGTGCTGGGTCGGGGGCTTGCCATCGGTGCCGTTCAGACCGGGAATGGTCACTGAGGTCATCAAACTCTCCTGGGGTGCGCCGGAACCGGATCCCTCCCCCGACCTGCGACGAACCGTCCCAGGGACCAGCGGCGGACCCGGACTCCCCCTCTCGGCAGGGGTACCACCCGCTTCCTCCGTGGCCGAACGGACGAGGCGGGCGCCGGATGTCCTATTCATAGAGGTTAACGCCGGACTTCGGGGTGATGGCAATCGGGGCCGGTCGGAAATGTCACAGAAACGATTCAGAGGGCGAACACAGTACCCGCCTCGCACGCCCGGGGCACGGGCGATTTGCCTCACTTTCCTCGATCGAGGTGACCTTCGTCAATCCGGGTCCAGTGCTCCGCACCGTCGACGTCGCGCCGGAACTGCCACACCCCGAATCGTCCGTCGTCGCCGAGTTCGGTGACCCGGTCGAACCACCCGTCAGCGTCGGTGTCCGATGCGACGACGAGTGCGTCCGCGGTGGCGAACGTGACGGTGTCGAGCAGCCCGTCGCCGTCGACGTCCACGGCCGGCGGCAGCGAGCCCGGTCCGGCCGGGTCGAGCAGCGCGGGGGCCAGCCCCGGGCCGAACGCGGGACGTCCCGGGACGGGCACGTCGGGCTCCCACACCTCGTCGTCGGTGCCGGCGAATCCGTCCACCATCGCGCGCTCCTCACTGCCGTGTCACACCATCGGACGCTGTCGTCCCGTTGGACGCGCCCGGCCGGCCGGCGGTTCCCGCCCGGGCGAGCACGGCGAAATCGCGCTCGCACGCCGCCAGCTGCCCGGCACGGTCCTCGGCGCGACGTCTCAGCTCGTCGTCGAGGGCGGCGATGCGGTCGCGCGCCGTGGCGAGCCGGGCGGTGCGCGCGACGGCGAGCGCGGACCCGAGCCGGGCCTCCGCGTCGACGATGCGCTCGAGCGCGACGGCCTCGAGCTCGGCGCGCACCTCGACGAGTTCCTCGAGCGCCCACCTGCGCATCCGGTCCCGTTCGGCGAGCCGTCGCCGCACCCGCACCAGCCACCACGCCGCCGCCGCGCCGAGCAGCAGGCTCAGCGGTACCGTCGCCAGCTCGAGCGTGGGCACCAGGGACAGCGGGGACACCGCGACGCGTCCCAGCCCCGCCCCGGCCGACGCGCCGATCAGCACGGTGAGGCGGTCCTCCACGGGACGTCGCGGGGATGGCGGCGCGGACCGCGGGGGCACGGTGGCCGGGCCGGCCGGCTCCGGGTCACCCGGTCCGATCCGGGCCAGCCGCTCGGTGACGACCGTGCCGACCCGGGCGTGCAGGTCGCGGACCACGTCGTCGAGCAGGTGCGGCACGTGCGCCGGGTCCACCGTCTCGATCGCGTCGCGAAATTCGGCGGACGCCGCGCGCACGGCCGCCGCGACGGCCTGCGCGGTGTCGATGCGGGCCCGTTGCAGCTCGGCGCGGAGCCCTCCGTCGTCGGCGGGAGTGGTGGCCCGCAGGCTCCACCGCGCCCGTTCGGCGCGCAGGGCCCCCGTGTCGTCGCCGGCGCGCAGGGCAGCGATCGCCTGCACCACGAGGTGGCGGGTCTCGGCGACGACGGCGCTGCGCAGGGCCCGGCCCGCATGCGGACCCGGGACCAGCGCCGCCGTGAGCGCCTCGTGCAGGTCGACGATCCCGGATTCGAGCCGCAGCACCGCTCCCGCGTCGCCGCCGACAGCACGGGCGCGGGCGGCGAGCGACGTCCCGACGGGCAGCAATGTCACCGGACCGAGCCAGGGTGCGTGCCGTTGCAGCAGCGCGACGTCCCGCTCGTGCACCACCCGCCAGTCCGGGTGCACGTCGGTTCCGGTGAGCGCGCACACCACGCGGCCGCTGCCGCGCCCGGCGGACTCGAGGACGGCGAGTTCGGTCCGGCCGAGGTGGGCCGACGCCTCGAACACCATCAGCACGACGGTCGCGGGACCGTCATGGACGTAGTCGACGGCCGGGCCGAGCGCGGTGAGCTCGTCGACGAGCGCCCCGCGGCCGCAGCCGTCGACCCCGGCCACCCGGATCCGCGGCGGGTCCGACGTGGCGTGCAGCCGCGCCCATCCCTCCGGGTTCCAGCGGCGCACGACGTCGCCGACGTCGGGCGGGATCACCGCGACGATCCGGTGAGGTCGTCGAGGGCGGCCTCGATGACGTCGCGGGCCCGCGGGCCGGCACCGATGCCCGCCAGGTCGCGGGCGAGCACGGCGTCGCGACGGCGGCGCGCGGAACCGAGTCGTTCGACGACCGCCGCCGGCCCGGAGCCGGGCGTGAGGACCGGCCGTCGCACGTGCGCGGCCGCGCGGGCGAACGCGGCCTCGGCATCCTCGAGTCTTTCGGTCCGATCGAGCACGACGACGAGGCGTTCGTCGTCGCGTGTGACGAGCGCCGCCGGATCGGCGGAGCGGACGAGTGCCGCCGGATCGGCGGAGCGGACGAGTGCCGCCAGATCGGCGGGGTGGACCCGCGCCGCGAGCACGAGGAGGACGACATCCGCGTCGAGGACCGGTTCGGGCCGGTCCGGCGAGTCGAGCTCCACGGTGTCGACCAGTGCCGACGCCGCGACCGCCGCCTCGACGGCTGCGCGGAGCGCGGGACGGACGGCGCCGCCGCGACCCGCGATCTGCACCCGCAGCGGGGCGTCGTGCCGGTCGAGGGCGCGCTGCACCTGTCGGCCGGCCCGGGCGTCGAACCGGCCGATGTCCTCGACGATCTGCCGCCGCCGCGCGTGCGCGGTCCCCGCATCCCCCACCATGACCACCCCCGTGTGTCGCCGCCGATTCTGGCAGAGGCTGCCGTCGACGGCAGCGGCCCGGGGGCACCCTGAGAAAACCCGGCACCCTGAGAAAACACTGTGGTCACTTCAGTCCCTCCTGCCACACACCCTCCCGATACGCGACAATGGTCGGGTGAACGACGCCGATCTGGACACGACCGAGACGCTGGAGCAGCGCCCGACCCGAGGAAACCGTCTGTACCCGCGGATGACGAGTTTCCGCTCGCGGCGGGGCGCGCTGACGCTCCCGCAGCAGGAGTCGTGGGACCGCTGCTGGCCCGAGCTGGGCCGCGACGTCGGCGACGACCGGCTCGACGTCGACGCCTGGTTCGGCCGCTCGGCGCCGGTCGTCCTGGAGATCGGCTCCGGCACCGGAACGGCCGCGGTGACGATGGCCCGGACCGAACCGCACGTGAACCTCATCGCCGTCGAGGTCTACAAGCCCGGCATCGCGCAGACGCTGCAGCAGATCGAACGGACCTACGACACCGACACGCCGATCCGGAACCTGCGGATCCTGCGCGGCGACGCGGTCGAGGTACTCGAGCACATGGTGGCCCCCGAGTCGCTGACCGGGGTGCGGGTGTTCTTCCCGGACCCGTGGCCCAAGGCCCGCCACCACAAGCGCCGCCTGCTGCAGCCGCCGACGTTCGCCCTGATCGCGAGCCGGCTGCAGCCGGGCGGCGTGCTGCACGTCGCGACGGACCACGCCGAGTACGCCGAGGCCATCGCCGAGGCGGGCAACGCCGAGCCGTTGCTGACGACGCTCGACTGGGAGTCCCCCATCAGCCACGAGCGCCCCGTCACGAAGTTCGAGGACAAGGCGCAGCGGGTGGGCAGCAGCATCACGGAGCTGGTCTGGGGGAAGATCAGGGCATGAGCGTCCACGAAGAACTGTCCGACGTGTCCGCGGCCCCCACGACGGACGGCACCGAGCGGCACGAGCGGGTGCTGCTCGTGTGGGACGCGCCGAACCTGGACATGGGTCTCGGTGCCATCCTGGGCGGCCGGCCCACCGCCGCCTACCGGCCGCGGTTCGACGCGCTCGGACGGTGGCTGCTCGGCCGCACGTCCGAGCTCTCGCGCACCACGACGGCCACCCTCGACCCCGAGGCGACGGTGTTCACGAACATCGCGCCGGGCAGCGCCGACGTCGTGCGCCCGTGGGTCGAGGCGTTGCGCAACGTCGGCTTCGCGGTGTTCGCCAAGCCGAAGATCGACGAGGACAGCGACGTAGACTCCGACATGTTGCGGCACATCGCGCTGCGACGCAGTGAGGGTCTGGCGGGGGTGATGGTCGCCTCCGCCGACGGGCAGGCGTTCCGGGAACCGCTCGAGGAGATCGCCGCGACCGGCGTGGCGGTGCAGGTCCTCGGTTTCCGCGAGCACGCCAGCTGGGCGGTCACGTCCGAGGTGCTCGACTTCGTCGACCTCGAGGACATCCCGGGGGTGTTCCGTGAGCCGCTGCCACGCGTGAGCCTGGACTCGCTGCCCGACGAGGGCGCCTGGTTGCAGCCGTTCCGACCGCTGTCCGCCCTGCTCGTGGGCCGCAAGAGCGTGGCCGAATAGGAGAGTTTCGTGTTCGACCGCTGGGGAGAGCTCGTCCACCGTGCGCGCTTCACCGTCATCGCGGTGATGGTGGCCGGTCTGCTCGGGCTCGCCGGGTACGGCGCGAGCCTGAACGATCATCTCAGTCAGAGCGGCTGGGACGATCCCGGCTCGGAGTCCGTCGCTGCGGCGAAGCTGGCCGACGGCACCTTCGGCCGCGACACGAACGGCGACGTCCTGGCGTTGTACACGGCGCCGGAGGGCAGGACGGTCGACGATCCGGAGTTCGCGGCGAAGGTCAAGGACAGTCTCAACTCGCTGGTCGCGGACCATCCGGATCAGATCCTGAAGATCAACGGTGCGTACTGGCCGACGAACGGCGCCCCGGCGGTGCCGGCGCTGGCGGACCAGTCGCGGCAGCACGCCGTGGCGTCGGTCGCCATCGCGGGCGACAACGACACCGAGCTGACCAACAACTTCCGCGACGTGAAGGACGAGTTCCTCATCGACGGGGTCGACGTGCAGCTCGCCGGCCTGCAACCGATCTCCGGCGCCCTCAACGACACGATGGCGCAGGACATCAAGCGCATGGAGCTCCTCGCCATCCCGGCGGTCGGAATCCTGCTGTTCTTCGTCTTCGGCGGCGTGATCGCGGCCGCGATGCCGCTGATCACCGGCGGCCTGACGGTCGTCGCCGCGAACGGCATCGTGCGGCTCATCACGAACTTCACCGAGGTCAACTCGTTCGTCGCGCCCGTGGTCTCGCTGATCGGCCTGGGCCTGGCGATCGACTACGGCCTGTTCATGGTGTCCCGGTTCCGGGAGGAACTCGCCGAGGGCTACGCCGCGTCCGCCGCCGTGCGCCGCACGGTGATGACGGCCGGGCGCACCGTGGTGTTCTCCGCCACGATGGTCGTCACCAGCCTCGGCGGCCTGCTGCTGTTCCCGCAGGGCTTCCTCAAGTCCGTCGCGTACGGCGCGATCGCGACGGTGACGCTGGCGGCGATCACCTCGATCACGCTGCTGCCCGCCATGCTCGCCATCCTCGGCCGGAACATCGACAAGTGGGGCTGGTCCCGGTTCGGGCAGATCCAGTCCAACGAGCAGGTCGAGAACAGCATCTGGGGACGGATCACCCGGTGGGTGATGCGCAACCCGCTCAAGGTCACCATCCCCACGGTGATCGGCCTGCTGCTGCTCATCGTGCCGCTGACCGGCATCAAGTTCGGCGGCATCAACGAGACCTACCTGCCGCCCGACCATCCGACGCGGCTCGCCCAGGAACAGTTCGACGAACTGTTCCCCGGCCAGCGCGCGGAGCCGGTGCGCATCGTCGTCCGCGGCGCCGAGGGCGGCGACCTCAACGAGATCATCCAGACGGCCAGCGCGGCCCCCGGCCTGGTGGAGAAGTTCACCATCGAGGGTCCCGCCCGGGACGGCGTCCGCGTCGTCAAGGCCGGGCTCGAGGACCGCAACAACTCCGCCGAGACCATCGACTACCTGCATGCGGCGCAGTGGCCCGACGGCGTGGAGGTGCTCGTCGGCGGCACACCGGCGATCGAACAGGATTCGATCGCCGCGCTGATGAACACGCTGCCGCTGATGGTGACGGTGGTCGTCGTGCTCACGACCCTGCTGATGTTCCTGGCGTTCGGGTCGCTGGTGCTGCCGATCAAGGCGGCGCTGATGAGTGCGCTGGGCCTCGGCTCCACCCTCGGCATCCTGACGTGGATCTTCATCGACGGTCACGGGGCCGGGCCGCTGAACTTCACGCCCGGTCCCATCATGTCGCCGGTGCTCGTGCTGATCATCGCGATCATCTACGGCCTGTCCACCGACTACGAGGTCTTCCTGCTCTCCCGCATGGTCGAGGCCCGCTCGCAGGGGGCGAGCACCACCGAATCCATCCGGATCGGCACGGCGCACACCGGCCGCATCATCACGGCCGCGGCGCTGATCCTGATCGTCGTCACCGGCGCCTTCGGCTTCTCCGAACTGGTGATGATGAAGTACATCGCCTACGGCATGATCGCGGCCCTGATCATCGACGCCACGGTGATCCGCATGCTGCTCGTGCCGGCGACGATGAAACTGCTCGGCGACGACTGCTGGTGGGCACCGGCGTGGATGAAGCGGATCCAGGCCAGGATCGGGCTCGCGGAGCCGATCCTCGACAACGAGCTCATGCCGCAGGACGTGCCGGAGCTGATCACGGTCGGCATGTTCGGTCCGGCGACCGTCGCGGCCACCGGGTCGCACCGCCTGCCCACCGTCGCCGGCGTCGCCACGGACGATCCGATGACGCAGCCGCTGCCGAAGATCGCCGCACCCCGCTCAGCCGCCGAGCAGCGGCGCGTCCGCGACCTGCAGCCGCCACCGCGCCGGTCGGCCCCGCCACGCGCCCCGCGCCCGGCCGAGCCACCGGCACGGGCACCGGAGGACCGGGACCGGCCGCCCCGGCGTCGTCCGGCCGGGGCGACCCCGGCGGCTCCCGGGGCACGGCCGCAGCAGCCGGCGCCGGCGGCGCAGAATCCGTCGGGCCGGATCCCGGCGCCGAATCGGCCCGCTCCCCCGCAGGACCGTCCCCGCCCGCCGGCACCCGAGCCGCAGCAACCGCGCACCGAGCGGCCACCGGCCCCGCAACCGCAGGCGCAGGGTCCCCTGCCCCAGCGCCCCCGCCCGCAGCAGGCACCGTCCCAGCAGACACCGTCGCAGCAGACACCGTCCCAGCCCCCGCGAGAAGTGCCGGGCCAGGTCCCGCCCGTGCAGGACCAGCGGTCCTCCCCGCCCGCCACACCGCCGCTGCCCCGCCGGCAGCGCGGCGATGTGCCGCCCCCGGTGACCCAGACGTACGTGCGGCCGCAGGTTCAGCCGCAGCCGCGCTCGTCCGGCGCGCCCACCCGGGACCCGCAGGCAATCGAGAACTGGCTCTCGCAGCTGCGACGGGCCAACCCGCGGACGGCGGATCAGCCGGTCGCGGGCGAGCGGCCGTCGACGACGCCTCCGGCGGAGGACAGCGCCCCCGCCGGCAGGGCCGACGACGCCCCGGCGAACCGGTCGGAGACCGACGCGCAGGATTCGCAGCGCGGCCGGCACGGCGGTGCCGAGAACAGCCAGTCGATCAGCGTGAGTGAACTCATCGCGCGGCAGCGCCGCCGCTGACCGAGCGGGTCAGTCCTCGCCGGGTCCCGGCTCCGCCGAGCCAGATCCGGTCTCCCGGCCGGAGCCGGTCTCCGGGGCGGCGGAGCGTCCGGCGAACGCCTTGGCGTACCGGGTACCGGCGGCGAGCAGCAGCAGGCCCACCACGATGAAGGCGACGACCCGCCACACTCCCTCGAGGGCAGCGAGGTCGAACAGGAAGAGCTTCGCCAGCGCGGCGCCGGTCAGCGACAGCCCCGCGGCCAGCGCGGCGTGCGCGTACTCGGTGCGGGCGAGGCCGAGCGCCAGCATCGCGGTCGCCGCGATCATCCAGCAGATGGTCGCCGCGGTGTGCCCGGCGACGAATCCGGCGTCCGCACCGCCCAGGAGGACGCCCGCGGTCACCAATGCCGTGGTCACCGCATACAGCACCACGAGTGCCGCACCGCTCCACATCCACGGGACGCCGCGTTCGCGGACGAGCCGCAGTCGCGTCGCCGTCCACGCGAGCAGCAGCGTCACCGCGGCGAGCAGGACGGCCGTGACGAGCGTGGCCGCGTCGAGGCGGTCCACGGCCAGCTCCCGGTCGGTGAGGTTCTCGAGTTCGGCGCCGTCGTAGAACATCGCTCCTCCGAGCACCCAGAAGCCGAGGCCGGCGACGTACAGCAGGCGCGACCGCATCGACGCGGCCGCACCGGCATACCCGGCGGCGACCGCGAGCAGCACCGTGGCAGCCGCGTCGGGGCTCGCGCCCGCGAGGCACGCGTGCAGCAGCGCCAACGCCGCCACCGCGACGGACGCCACCCGCAGCGGACGCGACCGGGGCCCGACGAGGGCGAACAGCACGAGGTACCCGGCGGCGGCCGTGCCCTCGAGCGCGACGGCGGGCCACCGGTCCAGCCGCAACCCGACGGCGAGCAGCGGCAGCGCCGCCACCGCCAGGCACACCGCGGCGACGACGTCGCCCGGCTCCCGGCGCAGCAGCAGCACCGCGGTGCCGGCGACGAATGCGGCGACCGCCACCGAGAAGCCGACCAGCCAGGCGAGCTCGCCCCGCTCGGCAAGCTCGGCCCCGGCGATCGACACCAGCAGGACCGCGGCGATCGGCACGACCCGCGCGAGATGCAGCAGGGCCCAATTGCGGTGCCACTGGGCCGGAAAGCTCGCGACGAGCAGCACCAGCAGGAAGCCGAGCAGCAGCAACGGATCACCGTCCGACAGGGTGGGCGCGAGCAGCGCGGCCCCGAGCACGAGCAGCACGGCCAGAATCCGGTCCGACCAGCGCACCGCGAGCGCGACCCCGGCGCCGGCGACGACGAGCGCGGCGGCCAGACCGACGACCGCCGGCACCCACCGGTAGTAGGCGGTCGCGGCGAAGACCACCAGGTAGCCGCCCGCGAAACCGGTCGCGGCCAGGGCGGCACCGCCGACGCGTCCGCCGTCGCGGCGGTGCACCCGGATCCCGGCGGCCACCAGCGCGGCCGACAGCACCGCACCGGAGACGACGCGGGGCACGGGACCGAAGACACCGGCCTGCGCGGCGAGCACGAGCAGCATCACCACGCCGATGAGGGTGACCGCCACCCCGGCGACGGCGAGCAGGCGGCTGATCACGCCGTCGCGCTGCCACCACGGTTCCCGCGCCGGCGGCCGCGGCGGGGCCACGGACGGGACCGGCCGCGGTGGTGGCGCCGGGGCCCGCGACATGGGTGGCACGGGCGCCGGGGCCGGCGCGACGGCGAGGCGGTCGAGCTGGGCCCGCAGATGTGCGACGTGCGCGCCGACGGCGTACAGGTGCTGTTCGAGCGCGTAGCACTCGCCGGACAGCTGGGCGACGAGCCGCGGATCGAGGCCGGGCGGGGTCGGCGTACTCATCCCTACATGGTCCGCGGAGCGGCGCCCGCGGGCATGAGTATCACTACCGGACATGCGGGCTTGTGCACCGCCCTCATCGTGGTGTTGGTGCGGACCCCCGTCGCGGTTCAGCCCACGATGCGCGCGGCGCGCGCCGCGCGCAGCCAGTCGGGAAACTCACCCAGCAGGCGCCGATAGAGTTCGGCATCGCTGACCTGGGAGATGTCGTCGACGCTGAAGAACCCGGCGTTGTCGACCACCCGCCCTCTCATGGTGTCGAGTTTTTCGAGCACGCCGTAGTTCGCCTTGCCGAGGCCGACGAACTGCCAGAAGGCGGGCAGACCGGATGCCTTCTTCATCAACGCGGTGATCGGGCCCTTCTTGTGGAAGCCGCCGTCGGTGAAGAACAGCACCAGCGTCGGCATCGACGCCCCCGCGGTGAGGGTGGAGATGATCGCCCCCATCACCGGCAGCTCGTCGTTGTAGCCACCGATCTGTTCGTAGTCGATGCCCCCGTGCACCCCACCGAGATGCAGATACGTCGCACACCAGGACTCGACATCGTGGACGGCGATGTCCGGCAGCCGGGCGAACGAGACCGCATACAGGTACGGCTCGAGGGTGCCGTCGTCGTCGACCTGCACCGCGATCGGCACCATCCTCTCGACGACCTGATGGATGCGTGCGCTGGTGTACTCGCGGTGCATGCTGCCGGTCTTGTCGATCACCAGGACGACCCGGGCCCGCACCCCGGCCGCGCCCTTGTCCAGCAGCACCTTGGCGACTTCCCGCTTGCGCAGGTCCAGCCTCTGCCGCTTCTCCAACGAGAGTTTCGCGTCGCCGGCGACGGTGCGGACACCAGCGCTGTCCACGACCGCAGCCGGCGGGGCCACCGCGGCAGGTTCGGCAGTGGCGGGTTGATCGTCGACCTGCACCCCATGGTGGACCACCAGCGCCGAGAGGCCCGTGTCCCACCCGGCGGAGACGTTGCGAAGCTTCCACGCGCCGTTGCGGCGATAGATCTCGAGCAGGACCGCCGCCCGCTCGGTGCTCAACCCCAACGCGGGCGCCGTCGTCTCGCCCGCCGGGTGGGCAACCTGCACGCCCAGACCGGGGACGGCGGACAAGCTGCCCGGCACACTGTCGTCGAGGGCGACCGCGACCGACAGCCGCTCGATCCCCGCGGGTATCGCGGCCAGATCGACACCGATCCGGTCGGCCGCGACCAACCGGACCGCGCCCTCCGGGGAGGCCGGCTGGTTGAAGAACACGAAATCGGCGTCGCTACGGACACGCTGGTCGGCGCCGAGTTGGAACACCATCAGATCGACCGTGCCCTGCCGGGCACCGGCCACCGCGACCGTCACCGGCCCCGAGGGGATGGTGGTGTTCTCGCCACGCGCAAGCTCTGCCATAAGCGTTCCGGCCCGGGGCGGGCCGCTTCCTTTCGTCGCACCAACACGCATGGGGACCGACACGGTGCGCCTCCACCGGCCGACAGGCCCGACGCTCCTCGGGGACCGCCGGCCGGCTAGCCCAGCAGCTTGCGCAGGGTCGTGCCCAGCGGGTGCTTGACGTTGACGGAACCGAGGCGGACGGTGCCGCCGACGATCAGATGCAGCGGGCCGAACGGGGGCCCGTTGCGCACCTTCGACTCGGCGCTCGCGGCGACGGTGTCGAGGCCGTTGATGTCGGCCGTGGCTTCGGCGGGAACGATCAGGGTGATGGAGCTGAGGTAGTCCTCGACCTGGATCCGCACCACCTGGGTGCGCATGACGGCCTCGGTGAAGTCGAGGGTTACCGAGGACATCAGGGTGTCGAGCCGCAGCACCGGTGGCACTTCCCACCGCCCCTTGCGGCTGAGGTTGGACAACCGGCCGCGGATGGTGGGTGTCTGCAGATGCGAGGGCGGGGCGGGGGGCACCGGCCCGGCCATCGGCGGCGCCGGGGCGGGGGTGGGCTGCATCGGATGTGGCAGGTACTCGGGCCGCACCTGCATTCCGGGCAGGTCGACGAGCACGGCGTTCAGTTCTCCGCGGGTTCTGGCGGCCAGCGCCGTGTCCATCCGCTCGGTGAACTCCCCCAGCGACAGCATCCCCTGCCCGACCGCGCGCTGCAGCAGCGTCCCGACGTGTTCGCGCTCGGCGTCCGAGACACGCAGATCCCTCGACTCCATGATCATCAGGGTAGGCGCTGGCGCGCCGGGATCATCAGGGTAGGCGCTGGCGCGCCGGCCCGACGGTCGTGGAGCCGAGGGACGGACGGATGCGGTCGGCTCAGATCGCCGTTGCCGCCCATCGCGCGGCGGGCGCGAAGACGCCGCTGGGATCGTATGCCGCGCGGATCTCGGCGAGCCGGGTCCGCTGGGCGGGGGTCCACGCGTTCGCCACCCGGGCGGCCGGGGGCCCGTCCACGCCGCCCGCGAAGTTCATCAGCGCACCGCCGGTGGCCCACGGCGCCATCGCCCCGACGACGGTCTCGAGCGCTCCGGGCACCGCGTCGGCGAGGGGCGGCACCAGCACCCCGACGGTGAACAGGGTGAACGCGGCGTCGCGGCCCGCGACGGCGTTGGGGGTCTCGGGCGGCACACCGAGCGCGCCGCCCATGGCCCGGACCTCGGCGAGCGCGATCGGCAGCGCGCCGGCGGGACCCGCGACGGCGAGCAGGGCGTCGAGGGCGGCGTCCGGCAGCTCCCGCAGCAGCGCCGAGCGCTCCATGCCTGGCATCGGGTCGGTGGGGTCGGCGTGGATCGAACCAAGGGCGGGGTAGACGATCTCGGTCACGGTGTCGAGGACCGGGGTGGCCACCGCGCGCAGCGGGGCGAGCAGGGCGCCGGCGTCCTCGGCGTCGTCGACGTGCGCGAACCGCACGTGCACGGCGGTGCGGCCGCGCAGCGGCTCGGGCAGTTCCGGGAGCGGCGGGAAGTTGACGATGGCCAGCGAGCTGGACACCGAGGTCGGCGCCGCGGAGATCCAGTCCCGCCAGCGGCGCAGCACGGCCGGGGCGTCGGCGATGTCGTAGAAGAGGCCGCCGCCGTCCAGGGTCTGGATGGGCAGGAGTTCGAACGTCATCTGGGTGACGATCCCGAATGCCGCGCCGCCGCCGAGCAGGGCCCAGAACAGGTCGGGTTCGTCGTCGGGGGTGACCCGCCGCAGCTGCCCGTCGGCGGTGACGACCTCCATCCGCAGGACCCGGTCGGCGGCGAACCCGTGGGTGCGGGCGATCGGGCCGAGCCCGCCGCCGAGCGTGTACCCGACCACCCCGACGCCCGGTGCCGAGCCGGCCAGCGGCGCCAGCCCGTGCGGGGCCGCGGCGTCGAGCACCTGCTGCCAGCGGACCCCGGCCTCGACGGTGGCGGTGCGCTCGGCGCGGTTGATGCTCACCCCGTCGAGGAGGGCGGTGTCGACCAGGATGCTGTTCTCCGGCGCGGGGGCGGCGCCGTGGCCGGTGGCCTGCACCGCGACGGTCAGCCCGTTCTCGGCCGCGATCCGGACCGCCGCGGCGACGTCGGCGGCACTCGAGGCGACCACGACGGCGGCGCTGCGGTGGACGGTGGCGAGGTTGAAGCCGGTGGCGGACAGCCGATAGCCCTCGTCCTCGGGGGCGTGTACGACACCGGCGACGGCGGTCCGAAGCAGGTCGACGACGGACGTGGGGGCCAGGGTCTGGGGCGTCGGGTGGGACATGGTGCTCCTCGGAAGGATCGGATCTCGGTCCCTTCCAGGACAACCGCCACCGCTTAGCTGCCGCTTAGCTCCGGCTGCGCACCGACGTGCCCCGTCCGGCACAGCCGGGCCAGCAGCGCGCTCACCTCGTCCCGGTCCAGGCCGGCGCCGAGGCTCGCGCACCGCTCGAACTCGGCGTCACCGAGCGCGTCGCGGACGACCGCCGCCTCGCGCGGCCCGTCGACCGGATCCATCACCTCGGGCAGGAAGCCGATGCGGCCGCCGAGCGCCCGGACCGCCCCGAGGAGCATCGCGCCGACGTCGGGAGTACCGAGCCGGGCCACCAGGGCCGCGGCGCTGTGGACGAGCACCAGCCACGACGTCACGTCCCGCTCGGCCTCGAGGACCGGCTGCATCACCCGGACCGCGTCGAGCGCCGCGTCCGTGTCCCCGACGTCCATCGCCGTGCGCATGAGTGTCCACGACGCCGAGCCGACCGCCCAGCCGTGGCCGCAACGTTCGGCTGTCGCGACCGCCTCGCGCAGCACCTGCTGCGCCCGTTGCGGATCGCCGAGGAAGCGCAGGATCATGCCCTCGATGAGCAGGGCGTCGGCGCGCTGCCACACGGCGCCTTCCCGGCGCAGGACGTCCGCACTCTCGTGCGCTGCGTGCAGGAACTCGTCGGACGGGCCCGTGATCGCGGAGCAGTACGCCCACCAGGACCGCATCCACGCCTCGGTGACGACGTCGCCGCCCCTCCCCGCGGCGTCGGCGGACCGTCCCAGCACGGCCGCCGCGCCGGCCGCGTCCCCGGCCAGGTAGGTGAGCCCGCCCAGGCCGGTCAGCGCCGACGACAGGGTTGCCGCTGCGACGGCGGTACCGGTCCGCTCGACCGCGTCCAGGGCTGCCGATATCAGCTCCAGACCTTCCCGGATGTGCCCCCGCCGATACCAGAACCAATAGAGGGCCCCGGCGAGTTCGAGCGCGTAGACGGGATCACCGGCGGCCAGCGCGGAGGCCGCAGCGGCACGGTGCTCGGCGATGTCCGCCGTCAGGGCGTCGAAGGTCTGCCGTGCCCGGGAGCCGCGCAGGTGCGGCACCGCCGCGAGGGCCCGCCGCAGCACGAACCGGCGGTGCACGTCGGCCATCCGGTCCCGTTCGGCCGCGTCCGCGCGGGCCAGGGCGAACTCGCGGATGGTCTGCAGCATCGAGTACCGCCGCGGCGACGACGACGGCTCCACCCGCAGCAGCGAGCGCCGCACGAGGGCCGTCAGCGGCGGCAGGACGCTCAGCGGCGGCGTGCTGCCGTGCACGGCGGCGGCACCCTCGATGTCGAAGCTGCCCGCGAACACCGCGACCTCGCGCAGCAGCCGCGCCTGCTCGTCGTCGAGGAGCCGGTAGCTCCACTCGATCGCGTCGGCCAGCCCCCGCTGCCGCGGCGGAGCGGTGCGGGAGCCGCCCTGCAGCAGCGCGAACCGGTCGCTCAGCCCCTCGGCGATCTGCTGCTCGGACAGCACCCGCAGCTGCGCCGCCGCGAGCTCGATCCCGAGCGGGATCCCGTCGAGCTCGGTGCAGATGCGACGCACCGGTTCGGTCACCTCGTCGTGGATCGTCCAGCCCGGCACCACCCCGGCGGCCCGGACGCCGAACAACTCGACGGCGGCGCACTCGTCCAACGGCGGCACCTCGTAGACCCACTCCCCGTCGAGGCCGAGCGGCTCCCGGCTCGTCGCCAGGATCCGCACGCCGGGGCAGCGCTCGAGCAGCGCCGTCACCAGCTCCGCCGAACCGTCGAGCAGATGCTCACAGTTGTCCAGCACGAGGACGCACTCACGTGGGGCGAGCACCGTCGCCAGGTGGTCGACGGTCCCGGGGCCCAGGATCTGCAGGGCCGACGCCACCGTCGCGGCCACCAGCGCATCGGCCCGCACGGCCGCCAGGTCCACGAACCACGGCCCGTCGGCGGGA
>NZ_WVTE01000269.1:0-29329 GCF_009939605.1 Rhodococcus sp. YH1
AGACAACGCACCGAACCGGCCATAGCCGCCCTCATCAGTCACGACGACATGAAATCACCTACAGCGCAAGGTCGCTCGGCGATTGCCCCTTAGCGCCGGATTTCGTCAATCTGCTCCCCGACCCCCACGACAACGACTGGCGCGGCAACAGCGCGCTCTACGAATAGCGCTCCACCCCCCTTGGTGACTTCTGCGCCCTTTGCGACGAGTGACGGCCGGTCGTACCGTGCTGCTTCCGGGCGGTCCCTCACTGCGCCGTGCCGGTGTGCATCGCGTGGCGCGCAGCCGCGGGGTGCTGACTCTCCGCTACGACTGGGTGAATTCCTGCATCCAGTCGCAGAGCGGCGTGACGGTGGCATCCGGGTCGTGTTCTCGCTCCTGCACCGTTCGGATCACCGGCGGGAGCTCCTCGGGGACAACAGGTTCGACCTGAACGAACGGTTCCTTCGTTGGGGCCGCCAGGTGCCACTCACCGGAGATCTTCACCAGCGCCACGACCTTCTCACCCGATATCGCGGCACCGGTGTCGAACTGCAGGGCACCGGCCAGCGCCGCCAAGGTCAGTTCGAACTCGTCGTCGCAGGCGTGACCGGAGCGCAGCACCGCCGCGGCCGGGCGCGGAACGTGACTGTCCTCGGCGGCGAGGAACGCCCGTAGGTTGGCGCGCAGGGTGAGCACCGCACGCTCGGGCTCAGCCTCGTGTTCGGCGAGGGCCAGCGCCACCGGACGCAACTGCGGGTCGGGGGCAAGCAACGGCAGCAGCGACATGCGGCGCTTTTTGCGTTCACTCGACAGCAGGCGCCGCAGCCCCGAGAACTTCTTCTTCACCACCACGGCGACGACGGGCAGGTCGTCGACCAGCCGAGCCGCCTCCACCAGCGGATCGAGTCGTGTACCGACCGCATCGTCGGGTAGCTCGACCACGACATTGCGGTACGCGAAGTCCCCGTCACGGGTGTAGAGGAATGCATCCGCAACCATCGAGCCCGCCTCCCTGCCCGGGGGCAGCGCGAGTTCGATCCGGTCGAGCACCGGGCACACGGTGGACACCGCTCGGCGGGTTCCGGTACTGCTCAGCACCGTCACTCGGGATTGGGCGGTCGCCGTCGTGACGGGCAGGGTGAGCCGGTCCGGCACGGCGAGTTGCAGATCGGCGCGACTACGCGCGACCTGCGCGAATTCCTCGGTCGAGACGTCGACGTCGCGGGGCCGAGCGTTGATCCGGTCGGGGCTCGAGTAGCCGTTCTGTCGGGCTCGACCCCACAGATTTTGCATGCGCATCCGCCGGTTCTCCGGATGCAGCGTGCGTTCGAGCATCCACAGCAGACGACCGGAGCCTCGCTCCGGGCGTGGGGACAGGGTCCACCACGACAGGCGGCGGGCCAGATCACCGGCCACCGCCGGCGCCCAGGTCGCCGACCCGAGGTAACCGAGGGCGCTGATCCACGCGAGGTACCGGGGCATCTCGTCGATCGCGCGCCGGAAGTCGGCCAGGGACATCCCACGTGGGGGCTTCGCGTGGAGCCTACGGGGATCGCGCAGCGCCAGATGCGCGGCCGCCAGGCAGAATCGAGACCCGAAGTGGCTGCCCAGACGCGAGGTCACCCGCCGCGACCACGACGAGAGCGCCTCCTGGACCACCGCCTCGTAGGTTCTCTGATTCACCGGCCACTCTCGAAGCGAGCGAACGCCGCTCGCCGTCATCTGCAGCACGTACTCCTCGGCCTCGGCCGCGTCGGCGGGGACCGGGACTTCGGCCAACGCAGCCAGGAGCTCGGCGGCGGACTCGACATCGATCATCAGCCGTGAGGTCAACGCACCGATCTCCGTCACCGCCAGGCCGTCCTCGGATTCGGTCACAAAGCCGCGGCGGACCAGGAAGTCGAGGGCCTCGTCGACGTCGTGAACCTCACGGGACTGGGCGTAGGCGAACGTCTCCTGAAACCAGGTCGACGCGTCGGATCGGTGTCGGATCGACCGGAGCAGGATCTCGGCGAGGACGGTATCGGCCAGCCGGTCGACGACCCGGCTGCGTGCTGTGTACCCGTCGGCGAGTTTATGACGCCAGAGGGCTTCCTGGTCGCGTGGTACCAGCATGAACCCGAACCCCTCGGGTTCCTGTCCGGCCCGTCCTGCCCGGCCGAACATCTGCTGAGCCTGACTAACCTCCAGAGCAGAGATTCCCAGCTCGAGATCCCGGATCACCACGAACCGGGCGGGGGTGTTCACTCCGGTCGACAACCCGGACGTGGCGACGAGAACGCGGATGTCTCGCTCCTTGAACGCGGTCAGCGCGCGCCCGGCCCGGGGCGCATCGCGAAAGTGGATTCCCACCCCACGCGCGAAGGCCGCATCGATCAACTGTTCGTCGTCGACCTCGCGGAACTCGACGCCGGCAACAAGCGCCGCGGTGCGTCGCACCGCGTTCTTGCTCCCACAGAAGACCAGGACACCGCCCTCTGCCGTCGCGGCGCTGAGGCCGACGGTCGTCGACTGCCCGGCAGTATCGACCAGCTCGCCGAGCAGATCCCGCAGAGCCCGGTCTTTGGCGGCTTCGTGCAGCTCCCGTCGTTCCTCGGCCGCTGGGGCGTCGTAGGCGACGAACTGGGTGTTCAGGATTGTCGGCCGCCACGCCGACCGGATCAGCTGAGCATGAAACCAGGAGGCGAGCTCGTCGGCATTGGACACGGTCGCCGACAGCGCCACGATCCGGGTGCGGGCTTCGGCGGCACGCAACCGGGCGATGAGCGATTCGAGGGTGGCGCCGCGTTCCGGATCGCCGACGAGATGCACCTCGTCGATGATCAGGCAGCCGACGCTGCCGATGAACTCGCGCAGCGAGGACCGCCGGTAGAGTGCCTCGAACTTCTCCGTCGTCGCCACCCACAGTTGCGCCTTGCGGACCGCCTCACTGGACATGTTGGTCTCGCCGGTCAGTTCGATGGCACGGATCCCGTGCTCGTTCCACCGCTTGGCGGTCTCACCGATCTCGGCGGCCAGAGCGCGTGCCGGCAACAGCCACACCGCCGGCCTGCCCTCTCCGACGATCGACCGCAACGCCGCAACTTCCCCGATCAACGTTTTCCCCGCGCTGGTCGGAGCCACCACCATCACATGCCCCGGACTCGACAGCACCACGGGCACGGCCTTCGACTGCAACGGATTGAGCCGGTCGTAGCGTGTCAGGAACTTCTGGAAATCCGGGGGGATCAGCACCGAACTCGGTGTCCACTCCTCCTCGCCGACGCTGACCGCCTCCCGATTGTCCAGCAGCGTGCGGAAACCCGCTTCGAGGTCGTCGATCTCCTCGGGGGTGTCGAAGACCGAGCCGGAGTTCTGGTTGCGCTCGATCTCGGTACGCGTGAAGTTCATCGAGTGGGTGACCGCGATGTCGTCGGCGATCAGCTCTTTCTCGTGGATGTACCGGACGCTGGTCAGGGAGATGTCGGCGCGGCGCAGCTTTCGCAGCACGGCGTCGTTGGACGCTTCGGGCCGGCAGAGCACCAGGACATCGACACCGCGCTGCTTGGCGGCGATCACCGCATCGAGGAGACGACGAGCCTGAGGGGAGGTGTCCCACCACGGGATCTTGATCCATACCCTGTTCTGGGCCGCGGTGATCAGTTCGAGCACCGTGTCGTAGAGGCTGTTCCCGTCGTCGTAGGTGGTCACACGCAGCCGCCGCACCGCATGCCCTCCTCGACTGCCTGACACCGTTGCCGTGCAGGTCAGACTACTGTGCCCGCCATGCGGCGGTGGTGGCGGCTCCACGCGGTCACGACGTCGGTCCCGTGCACCGGCAGCGGCGACATCCACCGGACGTCCTGAAAATGCTCACCACGCTCGCAGCCCTGCACGGACAGGTCCTCGACGACATTCGCCGCAAGGCCGGCGAGAAGCGGGACCAGCGCGGCGGCTTCGCCGACCGGACTTGATCGACCGAGGGCCCCGGATCCAGGCCGGTTCACCGGCGCCACCGCACCAACACCGGTGTCGTCACGCCGTGCTCCCCTCGCGCAGCTCGAGTTCGCGACGCAGGAACGCGACGTCTTCCTGACCCGGATCGAGCTGGTAGTACGAGAGTGTGATTGCGGCGGTGCCGGCAGGTCAGGACGAGCAGGGCGTCTGCTGACAGGACGCCGTCATGTCGGTCGCTCTTGCTATCGTGGCAGCAGGTTCCAGAGTGGCAGTTGTCGGTACCTGGCCGGCTGCCCGGCAACCCCGTCTCCATCGACTGTGGGTGCCCCAGGGGAAGAACCGGTTCGCGCGGTAACCGCCGGCGGACAAGTCGATGGAGGCCCACGCCTCCGGAAGGTAGAGGGGCGCGATGTCTTCGCACCACGACAGCGACACCTTGCGAAACGCGCAGGCGAAGTGGGAACCGATCCCGCCCGCCCGTCGGCGCGAATGGTGCCGGGTCCTGCTGGAGTTTCCGCCGATCTGGCTGGGCACGATCCCCATGATCGCCACCCAGACGGCGGTGCTCGACGGCGGGTACACGAACATCACCGACTGGGTCGACCTCGCCAAACGCGCCGAAACGGTGGGATTCACGCCGCACACCTGGCTGATCTTCCGGCTCGAACTCGACCGCGGCTATTTGGCCTTGGAGTTTCCGAACCATCCCGAACATCGCCCGAAGCGGCCGGGAAACGGCGGTCACGACACGACGATCGTCGACCCCGAGGACTTCGCGGCCTGGCCGAAACTGTACGAGTCGGGACACCGCGCCAGCGCGGCGACCAGACGGGTGTTGTCCGGCGAGGTTCCGGGCTTGTCCCCCTAGGTCCTCGCAGCATGGGTAGGTGCTTGGCCGCCGATCGGCGAAGCCGTCATCTGCGCTATACGCAGAGTACGTACTGCGTGTCCATTCTCGTCGACTGCCCGGTCACGGCCGATAGCGCTTCGTATTCCGCCTTTGGCGCCGAGGGACAGAGCTAGAGTGAGCCGCCGACCTTCCCGTGGGACAGGAGGACACGCCTGTGGTGCAACGACTTCGGTCCGGTCCCGTGACCATGGCGATGCTGGTTGCGGCGACGCTGGTGGCAAGCGGATGCGCACTGCTCCCCGGTGCCGGTCGTTCCGACGAGGCATCGGGGACGCCGGAGCCGTCTTCCTCGACCTCGGTGGCTCTGTCGGACAGCGAAGCTACCGACGTCCCGGTCACCGACGCCTGGACCGTGGCCGTGCCGCCCGGTGCGGGGCCGGCCGACTCGACCCTTACGGTCACCCCACTCGATGATGCGGACATACCCGGTGTTCTTGCCCGCGCGGAAGTGACCCTGTCCAGCGGTCAACCCCAGAAGCCGCTGACGTTCAGATACCGACTTCCGGAACCGCTCCCGTCCGGCGAACAGCTCTTCCTGATCAGTTACGACGCGCACGCGTCGAACTCGGCCGAACCCGCGGCGACACAGGTGATCGAGCCGCAGATCAGCCCTGATCGCCGCACCGCGACAGCTGAGGTCACCCACCTGAGCATCAAGGAGTGGCTGGTGGCACGCGTCGAAGACGCCAATCACTTCCTCACCTCCGCGGCGGGCCTGCGTGCACGCCCGCCGTCCTGCCCATCCCAACCTCGCCCGAGATGGATGGACGACGTCGTGTACGTAGAGGACAAGAACGCACCCATGCTCGTGTGCACCGGCTCCGACCCCCACGATTCCGACACCGCGGTCGTCAAGATCCGCAACAATCGCGGCGTTGCACTGATCGTCACCGCACCGGTCACCCCGACCTGGGCGTTCGTCGATCTGCATTCCGGCCAGATCAGCGCCCTCACAGCGGAAGTACTGTCCGCCACCACAGACGCGATGGGCGTGCCGGCCGACAGACGCTCCCGCACCTGGGTCCTGCCGCCCGGCGGCGGCGTCGACCTCGGATTCACCGAACAATCCCTGGCGCCACTGAACGGCAGCTCGACGATCACCGCGACCGTGTCGACCTCGTCACTGGCGTACGGCGTCCTATGGAACGCGATCGAGGAAGCCGCCGACGATCCTGCCGTCTTGACGGCCCTGGAACTCGGTGTCATGGGTGTGTGCGTCACCGACGGGCTCACCACCACCGTCAGCGCTGCCGACCTCGGTGCCCTCACCGGCGGAATCGCATCGCTCGTGATGTGCGGCGTCGAGAGAACCCCCGACATCCTCGCCGAGATTCAGGGCCGACTGTCGACTCAGATGTGGGATCAGCTCACCGAGAAGGGCATCACCCGCACGGCCGCCGTCGTCGCGGGCAAACTGATGGCGCTCCTGGGGATTGGCAAAGCCACCGTCGTGGCCGGCGATCTGATCTCGACCCTGGCGCTCTCCAGCGGCGCCTACGAGATCACCCTGTTCACCCAGGTAAAGCCGCCGCCGGCGACCGCGGAATCCATCTGTGGGGGCAGGGTTGAAGACACCCGCAGCGTGCCTCACCCGCACCTGGGCACTGTGCAGGTCTCCACCGTCCTCAATGGCGAACCAGGTCCTGGTGGGGGCGGATGCGTCGCGGCCATCAGCTCGTCCGGACAGATCCTGATCCGGGTCGATCTCGCCGTCTACGGCGACGCACTGGACTTCGCCGAGCCCACCACGGACGCCACCGGCAACGTCTTCCTCACCTACAACCCCGGGCGATACAACGGTGTCCTGACCCTCGTGCCCAACGTCGACGGCTTCGAGACGATCGAATGGGATGACGGATCCGGACCGAACTACACGAGCACCAGCCACGTCTATTACTACGCCGAGCTGGAAGGGCCGGGGGCCGATGGGCAGTACACGATTCGCCAGTTCGACAACGACTGCAACCCAAGCTGCGCTGCGGGCACCATCACCGACCGGATCCTTCGCTGGGACGGGCGCGCATACTCGTGACCAACGCGTTGATGTCAAAGAATGTGGTGTCGCCGAGCTCCGCAGGGGCGTCCCGACGTCAGGGAACGTTGTCAGCGGATTCCCCTCGAAGACACCCGCGGCGCCCCCGATCCCGGTGCGTGACCGTGGGCTTCGTAGTCGAGCGCGGCATACCGGTTACCGGCACCTGCAGGCGACCAGTCCCCCAATCCCCGCCCTGTCCCCCGCGACACCGAGTTCTACAGGCCCACTGCCGGGATCTGAGTGAGCAGATATGCCAGATCGTCGCGCACGACGACACCGAGCGGTTTCTGCGTCGGTAGACCCAGTTCGCTGACGATGACCGCGACCAGTGTGCCGGCTGGGTCCTCCTTGCGGAACCCGTCGATCACCGCGGCGACCGACACGGTGCGTGCGCGGTGGACGACCAATTCGGTCGGCTCGACAAAGTCGAGCACTTCTCGCACCAGAACCTGGTCCACCAGGACCTCGCCGGCGTCGCTGATCTGTGCAGCCAGCCATCGGGCGACGGCGTTGGTGGTCAACAGACTCAGGTATCGGCCGTCCTCGTAGACAGGCAGCTGAGAGTACGAATGCTCGGCCATCTCGTGCAGGGCGTCGCGAAGCGGCTCGTCCGGGGCCGCGGTGCTCACCACCGGTGCTCGCAGGCACCGTCCGATCTGGACGGGGTGGAGCAGCTCGTGGTGGATGCGGCGCAGTCGGTCGACGGTGTCCGGGCGCGGGGTAGCGATGGGAACGTCGCCGCGGTACGGATGGTGGACGATCGCGTTGCGCAGATCCCGGAACGCGGTGAGGGCGGGTTCGTAGCGACGGACAAGTGCGTCCCGAGTGCGGGTTTCGGCGATGATCTCGCCCATGGTGCGAATATGCCCGGGCAGCGAGTACTTGTGTCGTAGATGCTTTTCGATGTCGGCCCACAGGTCGAGAAACTCGCGGGCCGGATCCTGAGAACTCGATGCGTCCATCCTCTCATCGTGATCCGAGGCCGACGCCGCCGTACTGGATTCGGGTGCTCTCGACCGAGACGAGATCCTGCCCGGCACACGGTGCCGGCCGCCGACCCGTCAGGACGTTCGGCGGTCGCGCGGTAAGACGCCCCAGGTCCAGGGGCCGCATCACCCTGCTCGCCTGCCTCGCTTCGGCGTCGGCCGGAGATCACCGAGCCGGCGATGGCGGTGCCGTCACCTCATCAGTCCCTCGGTGACGTGGTTCCATACCGCGCCGACGAAGTCCCGCCGCTGCCGCCGGCGCGCCTCTGCGGTCGGACCGGTGGTTCCCATGGTGATCTCCAACGTGCGCCGCAGCGGATGCGGTGATCCTGCAATCGCGTCGTTGCGGTCCAGCAAGCGCTCCACTTCGTCGGCGGTGGGTAGCCGGTTGCTCTTCGCCAGGTTGCACGGTGCGCACGCCAGGACCAGATTCCAGACGTGGTTGAGGTCGGGCCCACACCAGCTGCCGGTGTTCATCCAGGAGAACGGGAAGACATGGTCGACGTGGATGTCCGCATCGAGCCGGTCGAGCTCCTGATGACAGTAGAAGCAGCGACCGTGCTGGAAGCCGGCGATTGCACCACGCACGGAGGTCAGCGGCACCCGCCGCGCCGGCGACACCACCACCGCTCCCTCGGCATCGATCTCCACGCCCCGGTCGATGAGGGTACGGCCGATCGCCGCATCGAACGACGCTTCGACGATCGACCACCGCGAGTCCAGTTCACGGCCGAGCACATCGTCGGCGGCAGCGACGCGGTGCAACTCCGGCGTCAGCCGCACAACCCCGTTACTCCCCCGGCCCTGCACCCGGTAGAAGGCGTGCGCGACCTCCCCGATCCCCCGCAGATTGTGGAACTTCTGCATCACCATGCCGGGCATCGACCTCACCGCGGCCTCGACCAGTGCCTCCGTGGGCCGTCCCGCAGCCGACGACGCCGACCGCTCCCGCTCCAGGATTGCCAGGAAATCGGTGTCGCGAAGCTCGACGGCGGCCGGAGCCTGCGGAAAGCCGCCCTCCCGCGCGAGCAGCGCCCAGGCGTATCGCTCGGCCAGCTCCCCAAGCGCCACGGCATCGCGCCCCTGTTTCGCCAGCTCGAGCAGCGCCGTCCCGAGGGCGAACTTGTACGTGCGGGAATTGACCCCCATCAGAACGGCCTGACGCCACGATGTGCGCGGTGTCGGCTCGACGCTGTAGAACGACATGCGGCCAGTATCACGCGTGGAAGGGACACCGATGGGAAAGCTGGTTCGCGACCGGATACCGGAGATCATCCGCGCCAGCGGCCGGACTCCCGACACCCGACAGCTCGACGCGCACGACTACGAAGGCGCGCTGCACGACAAACTGGCCGAAGAGGCCCGGGAACTGCGCGAGTCCGGTTCGCCCGAGCACGTGCTGGAAGAGGCCGCCGACGTCCTGGAGGTCCTGACCGCGGTGGCGGCATGCCACGGCTACACCCTCGACGACGTCCGCCGCAAGGCGGAAGAAAAACGCGGCGAGCGCGGCGGATTCACGGACCGGATCTGGCTCGAATAGCCAGCCACGACAGCCACAGAACCCTCCTTTTCCGTCGAGGCGATCCGACCACGTTCATCCGAAGTCCGAGCAGGCGCGGACCGCGGAATCCCCCGACATCATGGGTAATCGATGATCATCGGCATGAGTCTGCGTCGCGGCGGAGGGAGGAACGACATGGGTTTCGGTTTCCGGCTCGCACCCGGGGTGCGGCTGCGGGTGTCCTCGCGGGGGGTGAGCGCCGGACTCGGCCCGCGGATCGCCCGAGTACACGTCGGGACACGCGGTGTCGGTGTCTCCAGCGGCCTCGGACCGATCAGCGGCTACATCTCCTTGACCAGCGGCCGAGGCGGAACCTACTCGACCGGCTCGGGGTGGACGCAGACCACCGAACGACAGGCGCAGCGGGACGAACGACGCCGCATCAAAGAACAAGCCCTCGCGGTCGCCCGCGACGACGTCGAGCGCATCGACAACCTGCACCGGGTGCACTTCCCGCCGGCGGCGCGGTACACCGTGCCCGCTCCCGCCTATCCCTCCGCGCAGGCTCGCCGCCGAGGGGTGCAGCAGCGATACCGGGACCTGATGCAGACCCGTTCCCGGTTCTCGCTGTCCGCCCGGGCGGAGGCGAAACGACTGGCCGCCCAGCAGATCGAGTTCGAAACCGAGCAACAACACCAGTCTCTGCTGCGGTGGCAGGCCCAGGCTCAAGCCTGGTGGGACCAGCAGTGGAGCCGGCTCGTGGCCGGGGAGCGTGACACCGTCCTGGACGTGCTCAACGACGCCCTCGCCGACAACGCACAGCCCTCCGCGGTCGTCGACTACCAACATGGCGAGGCCTCGGTGGTCATCTGGGCGCCACCGTTCGAGCAGACCCCCACCCGGCACCCGGACCTCACCGCCGCCGGCAACCCGACCGTGCGCACCTACACCAAATCCGCGCGCAACGTCCTGTATCGCCGGTGGCTCGCGGGACATGTCGTGGTGACCCTCAAGGAGGTCTTCGCCGTCGCCCCGTCGGTGATGCAGGTCCGCTCCGTCGTTGTTCGCCCCGCACCGACTCACGGCTACGAGTTTCTGCTGGCGGGGGTGCATTCCCGGCAGGTGATCGAGACCGCGAACTACGCCGTGGACGGTGCCGAAGAGATCTGGCAGCGGGGGACGCACCTGCGCGTCGCCACCGGCGGGCGCACCCAGGAACTGCTCCCCCTCGATCTCGACGACGAACCGGACCTGCGAGCCCTGCTCGGACACCTCCAACGCGGAGCCGAGGCAGCACCACCGGCCGTCGACGACCCGCCCGAGGACCCCGAGCCGGCCGTCCAGACCTTCCGGCTGCGCGATCTCATCGGACCGCTGAGCTCGCTCGAAGCCCGCGATCCGGCAGTGGCCTCCGTCCCGGTGGACTATCCCGGCCCGGACCTGTCGGCACTGGCGCGACGGACCGGTGTGCCCATGCTCGCCACCGGTCAGGGCATGGGCGTCAGTCTGGGGATGCTGCAACCGGTGAACGGCCGAGTCCGGGTGAGTGCGTTCACCGTCGATGCCGGAGCACCTCCGGCAGCTGCCGTCGCGCAGGACGCCCAGCACGGTGTCACCTTCGGGTATGTCGCGGACGGTGCCCTGACCCGCTGGCCGCAACTTGCTCGCAGTCCATCCTGCGTGGGCCTGTGGTGGACCACCGACGGCGCCGGCCGTCAACTCGTGCACATACTCTTCCGGCCCGATCACTTCCCGTCCGCCTGATCCGGTGCCCGAGCCCAGTCTCAGGCCGATCCGCGGCGCTTCCTCATGTCGCGAATCGGCGCGGGGCGGGGGCAGTCGTCGGTGGACCAGCGTTCTTGATCGCGGGGACCACTCCAGCCCGCGCTCGTGCTCACGACGCGTGGCAAGTCGGGAAACTCTTTCGGACACCGATTCCGGCTTGCTCCTGTCAATCTTTGTGCCGTGGGACAAGCATCGCGACGACAGACAGTGGAACACTCACGGCGGGGTGCGCGATAAGCAGAACATCCGGATCGGACCACGAAACCGCACTCGCGCGTATTCGTCCACGGGACCGCCGGGCCTGTAGGGAGACTGCCCGTGAACACCAAGAGCGCCCTGATCGCAGTGGCTGCACTCGGTGCCTTCGGCGTGACCGGCTGCAGCACCGACGATGCGGTCGCTCCGCCACCGGCGACCACCACTGTCACCGTAACCACCGAGGCCTCGACAACCCCGCTCACCACGACGTCCACCACCACCGACGCGCTCCCACCGCCGCCGCCCGGTGAGCCGGCACCCGAGCCGGTCACCTTCTCCTGCGGCGATCTTCCGATGTACCAATCGGGCACAGCCATCTATTCGGACGGGAGCATCGGCTACGAGGCCACCTGCGACACCTACGCCGCTCCGGAACCACCGACCTTGTGGTACTGCGACTACCCGGGCGTGGCGGTCTACACCGATGGGTCCTCGTCGTCGACCGACCCGGCATGCACCCAGCCCGCCCCCGGAACCAGCGAAGCGGAGACCGGCGGCGATGCCACGTCGTATCCGTACAACGCCGACGAAGATCGCAACGAAGACGGGGTAGTCCAGGGGTACGAACGCTGCGGTCTCGCGTGCGGGGAAGCCCCCACCAGCGGCGACATCCAAACCCAGTACGGCTGCGAACAGGGGTACATCACCGGACCGCAGTGCAATTGAAAGTGTCGGGAAACATCGGGGCACGGAAATCTCGGCAGGATGCGCAACGCCGAAACGCGAGACTCGCCCGCACGACCCGGATACATACCCGTCCACCCCTCGCTTCGCCAACCCAGTGACGCACATTCGTCCGGCTCCACCGGGGAAGTCCGTCGAAGCTACCTCGCGACCTTCCGGAGGTGCCGTTCCCCGCATCCGGGCTGTGGTTGCGGACATCTCGCCGCACCAGCGGAGGATCCGATCCGGCCATTTCCCTTTCCGGAATCTGGCTCGACCGCCCGCGGCATGCGGCCGCGGAGGCGGAGGCGGAGGTCAGCAGGTACTGCCGACGGTGAGGGCGGCCAGGCGCGGCGCCAGCCAGGAGACTACGCGGTCGAGGACGGCGATGCCGTCCTCGAAGACGCCCGAGGTCGGGACCGCGGCCACGGCGATGGCGACCTGCCCGGCCGCGGTATCGGCGACCCCGAACTGGCGGACCAGGTAGCCGCCGGAGGGGTTCGGCCCCCAGCCGCCCTTGAACCGGGCGCCGGGGAGCGCTCCCAGCCCCCAGGATTGATCCGGCGAGACCTGCCCCATCAGCGTCAGAACCTCGTCGGCGGCGTCGTGGCAGGGTAGCGAGGCCGCGAACTGTGCTTGGGCGGTCAGCGGCCAGATCGTCTGCCCGAAGGCGGTGAATCCGGGGCGGGTGACCTGGGGTTGGACCACGGTGCCGGGGTCGCCGAACTCGGCCAGCACCTGCTGTACCGCGGCCCCGGCCGCCGTTCCGGAACCGAGATCGTCCCACATCGCCTGGGCGGCATCGTTGTCCGAGGCGGTAATCGCGGCGACGGCGTTGCCGGCTTGGGCGGGATCGGCGGTCAGCGCGGCGATGGCCAAGGGCACCTTGATCGTCGACCAGGCGACATCGGTCATCACGGTGCCACCGGTGATTACCTGCCCGCCGCCGACCGGGACGATCGCCAGACCCACCTGAGCGGGCAATTGCCGGGCGAAGGCATCGAACTCCTCCAAACCCCCGCCCACCCCCACCCCCACGCCCGGGCCGGCGGTCGCAGGGGGAACAGCCGGAGCGGGTCCGACGGACTCGGTGATCGTCTCGATGACGATCACATCCGGTTCGTCGTTGCCCGGTGGTGGGCTGCACGCGCCGACGGCGGTCGTGACCACGGCCGCGACGGCGACCGCAAGCAGGTGAGTGCGCGTGTTCGAGCGCCGAAACTCGGCCATGTCAGTACAGATACACCACGGCGTCGTTGCCGCCGGTGCAGGTGACCACCGTGTTGCCCGAACAGGTCATCGTGTAGGTGCGGCCGGTGACCGGGCTGTAGGCGTCGACCGAGACGACACCGCCCCGCACACCCTGGCGTAGGTATTCCGAACGCACCTCCTCGGCGAACTCGCACGAGGTGACACCGCTGCCCACTGCCGAGGTGCCGAAACTCGGGCTCGTGAACACACTCGGACAGGGCGTGGAGTACGCCGGCACGCTCTCCCCGGTTGCCGGTGCCGGGCCCGCGCCGCCCTGCGCCGGGGCCGGGCCGCCGGGTGCGGGCACGACCACGGTCGACGTCGAGGTTGAGGGCCCGGACGCCCTGCTGTCGTTGACGATCTGCGGCCATAACCACAGGTAGCCGACCAGACCGAGCACGATGACGGCGAGCACCGCGACGACGATCCACACGGCCGCGTTGGAGTTCTTGGGCGGCGGTGCCGGATAGCTGGGCGGCGGCCCGTAGGCCGGTTGTTGCCCATAGCCGGGCGGCGGGATCTGCCCAGGCTGATGGGGCTGCGGGATCGGCTGGGGCTGTTGCGGCGGCATGTATGCGTCGCGGGCATCGTCGATGCGCGGGTACTGCGCGGTCGGCTGATCCTCGGGCGGAGGCCATCGGTAGTTGTGCTCGCCTGGCTCGGGCCCCCACTGCGGTGGCTGAGTCATATTTTCTGATGGCCCCTTCTTCTACCTCGACCCGCGCCGGCAGGTCGACTCACCGGACGCCCTGCCGGTCCGGCCCTCGAGCACGCGCTCCCCGGAGAAAATACGTGCGTTCCCCGTTGTCAGCGCTCCCCGGGTCCCATTCGTTACCGACCGTCTTCGATGCGAGCGTGCTCGTCTGTCACGCGTCACCGCCCGAAGCCCGGATGAAGTGGTGCCTGCAACACTGGGCGGACTGACCTCGTGCGTCCTCGAAGCGGTGTGAACCATCGGCCTACGCCACCACCCGTGCGTCGTTCCGGTCGTCAACAAGGTGGCTGACGTGGGCGGCGTCGAGAATCGCGATCCCGCTGACCCGTGTTCCGGAACCGAGTCACCATCGCCGATCCTGACCGGTCGAAGGCGTCTGCCGGAGTGCCTATCCGGCATAGGGCTCGATTCCTATTAAGGTCGACTAATCACTCATTCAGGACAGGACACTCGACGTTGATTTCCAGAAGTACCGCTCTCGCTGCGGCAGCCGTGGCCCTTGCCGCTCCCTCCGTGATGCTCGCCCCGACCGCCGCAGCGTCACCGGCCCCGGTGATTCAGCCCTTCGGCACCGTGATCCGGGGCAGTGGGGGCGGCACCATCGCTCTCACCGAGTACGCGACGGCCCCGAACCTCACTATCCTGGGTATCACGTTCACTCCGGGCGACAATCCGCTCGAGGGGTACTCCATCTCGACGCCGACCCTGACCTACGGTGAGCGCGGTTACCGCGCCGATGTCGACTACTCGGAGTCGGATGCGTTCTTCTCCGGGGTCGTGGCACCCCACACCTCGGTCACCCTCGACTACGCGTACGAGGTGGACAAGTCGCAGCTCAATCCAGCCACCCTGACCGTGCACATCGGACTCGAGGACTTCACGTGGACCGGTGATCTGGCCGGCAAGCTCCTGCCCCCGCCGCCGCCGCGGTTCGGAAGCAGCTGATCGATTCGTCGGACGCCCCGACCTTGCGGACCGGGGCGTCCGACATCACCAGTCGCTTCCCCGTCCGGGCCTACCGAGGTGGGAAAGCCGGCGGTGCCGACCACGGTGAGGTGCTGGCCTTCGCGTGTGTATCCCGCAGGCAGTCCTCGGTAATGAAATCGGAAGCCGCGGCGGTATTGCGGGGGTGAAAACACTGCGTTTGCTGCCGATCCTAGCGATCGCGCTCATCGTGTCCGGTTGCGGAAATGGCGATTCCAGCCCTCCTGCGGCTACCACATCTGCCTCGACCTCGGCGCCGGTCGCGACGACGAACGCAGCGGTCCTTTCGACGACCGCGTCGTCCGTCCCCGATTCGACCTCTGCGGAGATCACCTCCACCGATACCGAGACTGCGGTCGACGAACCGGTGATGGTCGAGGAGCCCTACATCGTCGACTGCCAGCTGGGGTTGGGGCCGATCGTCACATACTGGTCCGACGGCACGGTGACCGGGTATTCGGACTACTGCCAGTCGATCCATGACCAGGTCCTCGCAGACGAAGTGGCCGCCAACACTCCGGTGTGCGACGGCACCACCTGCCGATACCCCTCCGGAGCAACCCGACCGGACACGAATTCCTCGCCCAGGTCTCCCTCGCCCTGGGTACAAGGCCAACTCGACTGGCAGGCATGCAGAGAAGCGGGAAACTCCGACGAATACTGCCGTCTGACCCTCAACTGACCGGTGAGCTCCAGCGGGAGGCGACAATCAGGTCCCCAGATTCTGTCGCTGTGTCGGTCCTGGGAGGCCAGGGGCCATCACGGGAAGCGCCACGAGGAACGACGCAGAAAATCACGAAGAGGACCGGGCGATGTGGCCCTGGACCAAGTCGCCCCGACTCGCACCCACCGAGACACAGTGCGGTGTCGGCGGTTCGATGATGCACCAGATGCCAGTAGCGATGCTGCACACTTTGATCGAGGCTACGACCGCGCACAGCCTCATCTGGTAGGTGGCCGCCTTGTCGCCGGGCCGATCACCGGTGCCTCGGTCCGGCAGGCGATGTACTCATGGGATCCGAGGCGGGCATCGGCCTGTCACAGGCAGGACAGAGGCGGATCCCAGACCGAGTGTCGGTGGCGCCGCCACAATGACGGATGACGCGCTGCACGCGCTTCCACTGCGACGGCACCGCCTGCACGTACACCACCGACCATGTCGACGACTGGTGCAGCGCCCAGGCCCAACTGTGCACCATGCTCGAAGACTTCCTGCTCACCTCCGCGCGCCAACTCTCCCCCACCGGGTTCGTGCGCTTGTCCCGGCAGGGATACACGCTCGTGCTCTCCCCCGACCACAGCGCGATCACCGCGTATTCCACCGTCCACCGCGAACGCACCTGGGACCAGGTCAAACACGGTATCCCATCCCGGTTTCACCGCCACCAGCCGCGGCGACCCTCGTCCGAGACGCCCCGCCAGACGGAGCCGGTGGTGCCGTTGACCGGGTTCGCCGACGCGTTCGATCAGGCCACCCTGCATCTGACCGCGCGAGTGCAACGGTCCTGCGCCAAGATCGGTGGCCTGCTCCACGTCTCGGACGCACACCTCGACGCCACCCATTCGCGCCTGCGCCGCGCACCTCCCCAGCGGCACCATCGTGCAGCGGGAGGACGGACTATTCGAGGTCGAGCACGCCGAGCTGTCTGGCTCGTCAGACCGGACTGCCGCGCCCTGATCGGCGTCAAACCTGTCCGGCCCCCGGCCCCGATCCCCGCCAGCCCCGACCTGCCGCAGTGTCCACTGGAGTGATGAGCAGATCTACGCGGCCGCCCGTGGCTACTGGGGCGCCACCGGTGTCGTGGATGTCGACGGGTTTCTCGGGTTCGTCCTTGTCGGTGATGTGATCCGCGTCGAGTCGTGGACCCGGGTCGGGGACACAGGGCGGTTTACCGCTGCGATCCACCCCGAGGCCGATGCTCGTGACCGGTCCTCTGCGAACCGGTCACTTCGATCATGCTCAGTGGATGCGGATGGTCGATCGCTCCTCAGTCGATCTGGCGAGATCGGTTCTGAATCAGTGATCGATAACGTCGTCGGACGATAGGGGCGCCAGGGCGAGCAATGTCTCCAGGTTGCCGTTGAGTGCGTCGACCAGTTCGTTGATTGCATGGGTGAGTGTGGCGGCTTCGTCGGATAGTCGGCGAAGATGATCGGTGGCGAACTGGTCTCCGACGGCGTCGACCAACAGATCACCGATTTGATCGTTGAGGCCGAGAGCGCGTCTTGCCGCGTCGGCGTTGTCGAGTTCGATGTCGAGTGCTATCAGGTGACGGTAATAGTCGTCGAGCGCGGTGACGCGTTGCAGCAGTCGATCCCACACCAGGTTCAAGGGTTCCCGCGCCAGGTCAACCGCGCGCTGAGCCACTATCGCGGACGCAGTGGTGCCCTGCGGGGCAGGTCCGAGTTCACTGATCGCCTTATGGAGGGCGTAACCGTGTCGCAGAACCTGCCCTGCTTCCTTCCGAGGGGCGAGTTGCACACGGTGGGCGTCGAGGTAGGTACTCGACCATGACCGGGTTTTCGTGATCTTTTCGGCCACGTCGAGTGCGACCGCGACGAGCATCAGCACTCGTTCCGGTCCGAATGGTCGCGCGGCGACCTCTCGGAGCGGGCACGGTGGGGGAAGCTCCAGCTCTTTCAATGCAAACCAGAGTTCGGTCTTGTCATCGTTGGTGATCTTCAGATCGTTGTTGGGATCGAAGATGGCCAGGGCCACGGACAACAGTCCGAAGACAATCGCAGTGACGATGGCGGCGGTCTGGTTGAACACCAACCAGACCACACCAGCGACGAAGATCGTGAGGACGAGCCCGCCACCCAGTACCGCCGCTTCGTCCTCTTTGGCATCGAGGTAGGTCCGGTCGAGCAACGACTTGTTGTTGCGGTGCGCCGCGACCTTCTTGCGAAGAGCTGCAGAAAAATGTCGGTCGTCGAGGAACCGCACCCGTCCCTGCTCGACTACGTAATCCATGAATACCCCGCCTGATGATGCACGAGCAGTCCTTCCGTGCCCGGCCACTGCGGAATGGTGTGAACGCCGTCCCGGGTGAGCGTGCCCTGGTCCGCTAATGCGGGTCTTGTATAAGTACTCTCGAAGCGCTGACGTGCGTTCAGCCCCCGCGTCGGAGAAGGACTCCTCGTCACCGGAGTCGCCCAGCTAGGAGATTGCGGTGCGTCCCCAAGAGATCCTCAGCGAGTGGGGCCTTTTCGGAACTCATCGAGTGCCTTCTTGTACTTGTCGTCGTTCTTGGTCGCTACCACTGCCACGACGACGATGTAGGCAACGAGTGCGAGCCAAAAGGCCCAGTGCACGGTCAGGGCTGCACCGATGAGCATCAAACCGATGAGGACATGTCCGAGTGCTGTGCTGGGAGGATTCTTACGCACTGACGACTCGGCGAGGGGAAGGGTCGTGCCAGCCTCCGACGTGAGCGGCCACGTTCGCTTCGACGCCATCTCCAGCTTGGCCATGAAGTCACGGGCGACGCGCTCCATGCTGGTGGGCGCCTCTTTCACGTGGACCTGGCCGTCGGGCGTGCGGACGGTCAGGTAGATCTTGCTGGTGTCCTTGGACTTCTTTGCAGCTCCGCCGACCAGTGCTCCTCCGACGCCGGCGATCATGGTACCGGCGACCACACGTGTCACGGTCGTTCGCGAGGACGTTGTCTGTGCGCCCAACTCCATCTCGACTGTGACCGTGTTGACGAGATAGCTTTTCTTGCCGACACGGAATACCGGTCCGTCGATCGAACATCCGGCAAAGCTGGCGTTGTACTGATTGACGACCTTCGCTTCAGCCCGTGCCACGGCGCGTGCGATCTGGTCGCGAGAAGGCGCAATTTCAGTCATATGGGTCCTGTCTATGGCGCTGACTCCATGCAGCGGTGAATGAAACCAAACTCTCAACCGTTCCCGGATCGGCGAATGTTACTACTGTTACCGATTTCTGGTCGCGTGTTACTCGCTCGTGTGTCCCTGAACGGAGGGTTTTCTCCCACAAGAGTCGATACGTGGTCTCGTCCTGGAGGAAGCTTCCGGCGTGGTCGTCTCCGGTTGAGAATGTCCGTCGAGACCGTTCGGTGTCAGTCGAGGTGGACGAGGCAGACCGGCGCGGCACTGGGCGTCGCGGTGTATTCGGCGCGGTTTTCTCGGAGCGTCTGGCCGTTCGCGACATTGTGGACACCACAGGTGACAAACATTCCCGGAGCCAGTTCCGGCTCCAGCCCGCCCCACTGTCCCGCGACTGCGGGAAAGTCCCATTCGATGACACCGCCATCCGGTTGGTCGCAATGGGTGCCCCGTCCGAGCGAACCATCGGCCCGCGTCCAGTGGAGATTCACACAGGGCGTGCCGGACCAGGCGACGATCGAACGAAGGCGATCTCCCACGGTGTATGTGCCGTCAGCGCTGGCGGTCGGGACCGCGAACACCATGGTCAAGGCCAATGCCCCACTCACCAGGGCAGGTCGCACAAAGCTGCGGAGGGAGATCATTTCGGTGTCTGTGTCCTGTCTGCAAGCGCCCCTGGATAGATCACCCCCAGACGGAGAGCGACAGATTCAGAAAATACACCACCGGTGATGGATGGAGGCATTGGGATATCCGGCATTTCCCAGGAATTCATACCGCCGCACCGCGGCACCGGTGGGTGACCTCGGAGAGACCGGCTGCATCGGCGTGGTCGACTGGACACGTCGACCGCACGGAAGACCTCGTTCCTGCGGAATTTTGCGTCAAGCCCGAACGGGAAGTACTGCGACACCACAGCTGTCGCGGGGAGACAACTGCTTTGGCAACTCTAGGTCGCAGCCGGTCCAGCTGTCGAACCGCTCTCGATGTCGACGCTCGCATCCCCGGTGACTGGGCCGTGTTGTTGCGGGCCAAGGTCGACATACCGGTTAGGGTCCGGACGACGCGGTCCTCGGGCACCCCGGGGCACTGGCCGGAAGGAATGCACATGTACGAGGTCAAGGCCACGCACCTCACCAATGCTCGGCGTCTGGCCTGCGAGATCTATCCGGAGGTGTTCGTCGTCAAAGGCGGTGCCGTGCTCTCGACGTATGCAGGTCCAGCCAACGGGCGCTGCCCGTGCGATCCCCTGCCCCCGGATGTCGATGCCGTCTTCGAGATCGACGACGCGCAGCTCGAGGACGCAGTCCATTGGGCCACCTCGATCTACCGGCCCCGGAAGAGGTGGTAACCCTTCACGGAACCGGGAACAGTCCCGACCGGGGCTGAGGCACCTCGGGGTCGGGACGCCGACCGCCGCGCCCCGAGGTCGCCGACCGGTCCTCGTGTGGCGGCCGGGGCCCTGACCGAAGGTGCGCCGCCCGACCCTGCGGCCGGGCACGTGCAGTGCGAGAACAGGAAACCCCACGACGGCCCCGGCTGTGACGCCTCGTACCCTGCGCCCATGGTGGTAACCGGTGCGCCCAGTGATGATCTCGCCCCGCGGTGGTCGGGCCACGCCGACGTGGCGCGATGGGCGCTCGACCAGGGCTACGGCCACCGTCCGTACCCGTTCACCCGCGACGGCCTGACGCAATTCAAGGCCGACTTCCCGCGTGGGCGGCGCGGTCTGTACCTGTTTGAATGCACCAACCACGACATCTACATCGGCATCGGCATCGGCGTCGCCCAGCGACTCCCGCAGCACCTCAAAAAGCACCCCGATGTGCAAACGTTGTATTTCGGGGCCATGGCGTCGCCGTGTTCGTTGATCAACTCCACCAGGCTGTCCATGGCCTGCATAACCGATGGGATGCTGCGCTGCGCCCAATACTGCCGATCGGTGTCCTGGCCGGGTTCGTCCTCCTCCTCCGGCGCCGGCAGGGCCAGGTCGAGCACCTTGGTCGCGTGCAGGGTCATCACGCCGTTGACCTCCAACGCGCTGATCTGGATGGCGATCAGAGGAATCGCCTGGTTGAACAGACCGATCACATTGAGGAACCGTCCGGTGACCTCCTCGGCCACGATGACCGCTACGTGGTCGTACTGAGGGAATCTGCGGCGTTCGTTGTCCCAGTATTCCAGTGTGCGGATGATGTGGCTCTCGTCGGTGGCGCCGAGCTGGAGTTCGACTTCGTAGCGCGTATTGCTGTCCGGATCGTGAAGCAAGATGTCGAGTCGCCCGGCTCGGGGTTGACGACGCTCGGAATCCTTCAAGATCAAGTTTTGGCCGAGGCCGAGTATCCCGACATCGGACTTGATCTGTTCTTGGAGCCATCGTTCATTGTGTTGCGGATGCTGACGGAGCCGGATGATTGTGGACTTGTGGTATTCCATCGCTCGAGGTCCTTTCTCACCCCACCTTTCGCGGGGATGGGCACGTCGGCACTCGGATGCGGGAAAGCCGCGGTCACCCTGATGTACGCGGAGAGTCCGGTACGGAGAGTGCTGCGCTACCGTCGGTCGCTGTCGGACGGATCGCCCCAACGGCCCCGTTCCGGAGCCCCCACCGCCCGGACCTGCAGAACGCGGGATCTATGAGACCAGCAGTTTCTTCCAGTGCGCCTTGCCGAGCCGTGTCGGGGTTATCCGGGTGGCGAGGATGTCGGCCAGGGCATGTGCTTCCTCCGGGGTCAAATACGACGGATTCGACATCTGACGAGCCCGGAACTGCTCGCAATGGGACAGTACCGGTTCGGCGAGCATCTCTCCTCTTTGAACGTATAGATCCTCGAGACGGATCGCGGCGTAGTCGACGGCATAAGTCGGCTGCGCTGCCTTCTGTGGGTCAACCGCATGCTTGCGATCGAATCCCTGGGCCCAGAAGATCGGGCCATCACTGGTAATCCACCCAATTTCATGAATGCCCGGCTTATGGGGTCCGGTGATCCACAACGCCATCAGATCGCCCTTTTTGATCAGGTCGTTACGGTAGGTGTTGCCCACGGTCCAATTTCCTTCGAAGACTCCAGGGCGCACTATCCTCGGCGGCTGGGCCCGGACTGCCCCGAAGTAGTCGAATACGTCCGGGTTGCCTTTGAGGATCCAGCAGCCCACACTCGTGCGGTCGATCGTCATGCCCTTCTCCTCGTGCATCGGCGCCGACGATGGTCGTCGGCGTAGCGGATCGATCGGGATACCACCTCCTCGGCACCGAAATCCTGCGACTGTCTTGCTCGATCCGATGTCGGCACCGTCTTGAATACTGGATCAGGATGATCGAGTGGCTTGTCGTCCAGAGCCAGCCCAGGTGAACGAAGCGTATGGGGGTGCGTACCGCTGCGGGACGCAAGTTATCCATTGCTCCAGTCGACGGGTATGACGCTGGAGAGGGTGGTGGGCACGCGCGCGCCGTTTCCTGCGGGTGATCAGCTGTCGAGTGACGTCGCGTTCGAGCCGGTGCAGGATCTGGTCGAATTCGCCCCGTTGGCGTGGCGGGACGACGGGGATGTCGCGGCGGAGTTGCCGCCGTGCGGTCACAAGCTCGGATTCACCCACTGCCACCGGCGCGGACGCAGGTCGAGGCGGCGGACGGCATCGATCAACGGCGACAGATCACCAGCTGCGACATGAGTGCACCGTAATCGCCCCGGCCACGCACAAGACCGTCATTGCCCCTTCGCAGCGGCACCGGGCCGAACGACACCGACGTCGACATAGTCGGCAATAGCCAATGCGGCAGTGCCGAGCGTGGGGAGATGACCACAATCGAAGAACGAGCACCCGCAGGCGGCGCGAGCACTCCTCCCCGCACTCACGAACAGGAAGGCGGTGACCGATGACCACCGAAGAGCGCGGAGCCGAAGAGCGGACGCAGATCCCACCTGTCGACCACCGATGCACCCTGTACACGCCAGGTCACCATGTGCACCCCACGCAGGCCCGCACATCCACGCGCGGCATCCCGGTGTGCGTCCGGGTACAGCCCGATGGGCAGGTCGACATCGAAGGCTCCGGAATGTCGCTGGTGCGCTGGAACCACGATCCGCACCGGCTGAACAGCGCTCTACGTGGATCGGCAGGTAAAGCGCAATGGCGCACGCACGACGTGCTGGCCGTCCCGAGTGGACCATCCGACTCGATGCATCTGTTCAGCCTGGGACGCAACCGCTCCGCCTCCACCCGCTGTGCTGACAACACTCGACAGCATCAGCCCGAGCACCCCGACGATCGCAAGGACACCACATGAAAATGCGCACCCTGCTCGTCCTTCCAGCCCTGCTACTGATCGCCGCCTGCGGTGACAGTGGTAGCGAGGACACCGCCCCAACGCTGGCGCCCAGCCCGACCGACTCGACCGCAACGACCGAAGCGGGCACTGCGGAAGCTCAGGACGATTTCGGCGAGATGATGGAGGACGGTGCCCGCCGTCAAGTTCAAGAGCGACCGGACGACGCAGCACAACTGGCCAGCGACATGAAAGACGTTGTCGGCGGAACGCTCGCCGGCAGCGAACTGACCCCGGAGCTCGCTCAGCAATTCGCCAACGTGACCTGCCTGAGCGTCGACGTCGAATCCGGCCCCGGTGCCGTAGACACGGTCAAGGAGATGACGGCCGGCGACTTCGGGATCGACGAAGACCAGGCATCCGAGCTCGTCGACCTCGCCGTCGCGTACCGCTGCCCCGAACTCGCCTCGAAATAAGAAGTCGAAGCGATCACCAGCCAGGCGTTCGTGTACCGGGACGAGCAGGCCGCTGCGACAGCGTTGGCGGCGTATCGGGACGTCGTCGAGCGGTGCGTGTCCTGGCAGATGGGCGCTGGGGCTGCTGGTTACACCTTCGATGTGATCCAGAAAACCCTCGACGCTGCGGTCGGCGACGAGTCTGTTGCTCGCATGCAAACCACGGCCATGGTCCGGTATCCGGATGCGCCTGCGAGCTCGAGCTATTGGGTCAGCGCCCGGACGGGGACATCGATTGTGCAGGTCACCTATCGGCCGGGGTCGCTGCTCGGCAGCGGGCAAGGCAAGAGCCAGGCGGTCGAACTGGTGGGGGCTTCCCCCTGAGATGTGGACACCAATTCCTATGCGGCGGTGGCCAGCATAGCCGACTGCTGCTCGAACTCGATCGGACAGATCTGACCGAGAGCGGAATGCCTCCTTCGTGTGTTGTAGCGCGTGATCCAACGGAAGACCTCGGCACGCGCCTCACCCGCACCGTTCCAGTACTTCCGGCCCTGCAACGTCTCCCGTTTCAACGTTGCGTTCCACGACTCGGCAGCAGCATTGTCCGCGCTCGTTCCGACCGCACCCCGAGACCTGGTCACCCCCAGTTCACGGCACACGTCGGCGAACTCCTGCGAGACATATTGGGCGCCGTTGTCGGAGTGAAAGATCGCGCCGTCGAGGCCGGCGGCACCGCGGGCGGCGGCCGCCGCCCGGAGCGCGTCGGTGATCAACTCGGTGCGCATGTGCGGGGCGATCGACCAGCCCGCCAGCCGTTTCGAATGCAGGTCCAATACCGTTGCCAGATACAGAAATTTCCCGTCCCCGATCGGCAGGTAGGTGATGTCGCCGACGTACTTGGTGTTCGGTGCGCTCGCGGTGAAATCTCGCCGGATCAGGTCCGGCACCGGGGTCGCGGAGGGCGCGGGGACGGTGGTGCGGACGGTCTTGCGCAGGTGCACCCCGACGATCCCGTGCTCGCGCATCACCCGCTCCACCCGCTTGTGGTTCACCTCGAGCCCGGCGTCGCGCAGCTCGGCCGTGATACGCGGGGCACCGTAGGTGCCGTCGAAGTCGTCGTGGATGGCGCGGATCCGCGTCGCGAGCTCCTCGTCGGCGCGGGCACGTTCGGCCCGGGCAGGCGCGGCGGCGAGCCACCGGTAGAAACCGGATCGGGACACCTCGAGGATCTGGCACAGCCACTTCACCGGCGCGGTGTTGCGGTGGTCGTCGACGAACTGGAAGCGGCTCACCAGTTGGTCTCGCCCGCGAAATATTTCGCGGCCCTCCGCAGGATTTCCCGTTCGGTCTCGAGCTTGCGGATCTGGGCTTTGAGCTGCCTGTTTTCTTCCTCCAACACGGACTCGGACGATATCTCGCCCGCCGGCCCCGGCTTCCGGGGCCGGTCCGCTGCGGACGCAGCGCCGGTGCGTTGGCGTTCGGCGCGGACCCAGTTGCGCAGGGTCTCACGGCTGATCCCCAGGTCCTTGCCGATGCCCTCGAAGGTGTGGCTCGGGTCGGACAGGTACAGCGCGACGGCATCGGCCTTGAACTCCGCCGAGTACGCCTTCATCGCCATCTGTGACATCACTTCCTCTGGATCCTCACGATCCAGTGTTCAGGATGTCCACACTTGAGGGGGAACCCCCGTGGTGGCCGCCGCGCAGTTGGCGCAGACCCAGACCGGATGGGTAAGCGGTCCGCTACTTCTCGGCATGAGAACCAGACGGATCAGCCGCGCCGAAACGATGGTCTCGTTTCTCCTTCGCATCCATGCCGTATTCCAGCGCTGTGGACGAGTGCGGCCGGTTCGACTCCTCTCCCTGCCGTCGACGGCCGACGCAGGTCGGTTTCGCAGGTTCCGAAGCGCCAGACAGTTACGGCACACGGATGTTCCCGGCGTCGATACCTTCCTGGATTTGCTGAATGCACACCTCACGGGACTGCCCGGACTTGGCCATACACGTCTCGATGAACGCTTCGTCCTCGGTCGGGTACGGACGGTTCGTAGTGGTGGATGGTGTGGCATTGGGGTCGGGCATGACTGCGCCGGATGGATACCGGCACACCGTTCCGTCGCAGATGGGGGTGTTGGCCGCGACCTCCGCCTCAAGCACGCTGTCGTGTTGGGCCTGGCAGTAGTCGGAGTATCCGGTGACCGAACCGTCCGACCAGTACGTCTCGATCGGACCCAGTCCGATCTGGCACGAGACGATATAGGGCTCGGCGGCGGTTTCTGCCGGTGCAGGCTCGACAGGTACGGGCGGTGCCTGCTCCGGGGCGGGGTCGGTAGTGGTCACTGCCGCGGGAGTCGGCGGCGCTGTCGTGATGCTCGTGACCGAGGTCGACGACGGGATCCTGGTAGTAGTAGGGGCCGTCTCGTCCGGGCTACTGCACCCTGTCGCCATCGCGGCAGCGAACACGGCGGTACAGATCAAAGTCTTCATACCCGAGTACACCGGATTTCGCAGCATGTGTGTTAGCTCGCACCTCGCACAGGGCAGCGGTACCCAAGTCGCCGGCAACCTGCGCGCCCCGAACCTCGACCGTCGGCTCATCACCGAACTCGGCACCTGCCGGTTCCTCGAAACGGCGACGAATATGCTGCTCATCGGCCCACCATGGGAGCAGCCAGGCATTCTGCCCGGATCGAGCAGAGCTGGACCCATCCCGCAATTGCCGCCACCTGCGTTCCCGTGCTCGATGACCACACGATCGGCCGGTGCCAATTCACGCGCCCCTCATCGCAGATCCTCGCACCAGCGGAGGGAACCCGCCCCACACCCGACACCGGGCCGAGGCAGCGATCCTGCACTGATCGCCCGGCCCCTCGCATACGGACCGCGCATGTTTGGTCCGCCAGACGAAACGGCAGACACCGCCAGCCGCGCGGGAGTGTCCCTAGCTCCTCTGTCAAGCAGCAACGTCCATAAGTGATGATTGGTCTGCGACCATCGCTCGGAAGACGACGTCCGACAATCGGCGTTTGAGGACGCGGAGCGCTTCCATACCACCGTCGCCGCCGGCCTTCCGGCGAGCCAAGAGAGCGCGTGCGTCCTCGTGGCAACGCGCCTGAGTGAGCGCGATCCGGTGTATCGCGGCATTGAGTTGTCGGTTTCCCGTGCGTGAGAGGCGATGCCGAGCATGATTCGACGACCACACCGGTAGCGGTGCAGTTCCGTTGTGCCGGGCGAAGGCGTCCTTGGAACGGAACCGGTCGATACCGGCGGTCTCACCGATGATCTTCGCTGCAGTCAACGCGGCGCAACCCGGGATCGCCAGCAACGACGGCGCCAGCATCGTCGTCCGGGAAGTGATCTCCGCGGCGAGCTCATCGATCTCGACGGTGAGACGACGCAGGTGTCCCACAAGACGCAGAGACAAGTCCGCGACCAACCCGGAGAACGTCGCAACGTGCATCCCGATCTTGTCGAAAGCGCTGGTCCGATCCAGTTTTGTGGGCGGTCGCCAGGCTGGGTCGAGCTCGTGGAGATGCCACCGCAGTCGGGAAATGATGCGGGTGCGTTCGGCGACGAGGTCCTCCCGGTGGTCGACCAGCAATCGAATCTCGCGGTCTGTGCCGTCGAGGCGGGCTACGGGTAGATCCGGCTCGCGCAGTGCTGCGCGGGCGACTGCGAGAGCATCGATGGGATCGGATTTGCCGTAGGTGCGGGCAGCATCACGCGCGTTCGCCATCAGTTTCGGTGGTACCCGGACCACTCGTTCACCGGCGGCGAGCAGATCTCGTTCGAGTCGGCGGCTCAGGTGCCGGCAGTCCTCGATCGCCCAGAGGCGGTCGTCGGCTTGTCCGGTCGCCCACTGCAGCAGTGTCAGGTGGTCTTTGCTGGTGGTGCCAACGGTTTTCGTCGATAGGTGCCGCCCTGCCTGATCGGCGGCGACGGCGGTGTGGGTGCGCTTGTGCGCGTCGATTCCGATGACCATCATGATGGTATGTCTCCTGCCCAGGTAGCGGGTGGGTGGCAGGGGCCGGTCGATCGGCATATCCCAGTGGGGGCGACGCCACGCTCCTCTCAAGCCAGATCGGCCGGTCCACTTTGTATCGACCGGCCGCACTACGGACACAAGCCACGAAGGCGTAGATAACGGTGGAGCGAACCGGTCGACACCATCAAGCGTGACACTGGGATAAACGGTGGATCCGGCCTGGCATCGGTTAGTTGATGCGTCCTTCGAAAGTGATCGCGAAGGCGTTCAAGGCAGGCTTCCACCTCGTCGCCCATCGTGCCCTACCCCGACCGGTCGGGTCCAGCGCTCGGGTCGCGAGATAGAGGCACTTGAGGGCGGCCTGCTCGGTCGGGAAGTGCCCACGGGCCCGGATCGCACGCCGGTAGCGGGCATTGACCGACTCGATCGCGTTCGTCGAGCAGATCACGCGTCGGATCTCGACGTCGTAGTCGAGGAACGGGACGAACTCGCTCCACGCGTTGTCCCACAGCCGGACGATCGCCGGGTACTTCGGTCCCCACTTGGTGGAGAACTCGACGAATCGTTCCTTGGCCGCGGCCTCCGTCGGGGCCGTGTACACCGGTTTGAGATCCCGCGACATCTCGTCCCAATGCTGCCGCGGCGCGAACCGAAAAGTGTTGCGGATCAAGTGGATAACGCAAGTCTGCACGACAGCGAGTTCCCACACGGTGTTGATCGCCTCCGGCAGACCCTTCAACCCGTCGCACACGACGATGCACACATCGGCGACCCCGCGGTTCTTGATCTCGGTGAGCACCGCCAGCCAGAACTTCGCGCCCTCACCGCCGTCGCCGGCCCACAGCCCCAAGATGTCGCGCTCGCCGTTGACGGTCACGCCGATCGCGACGTAGATCGGCCGGTTGGTGACCTGCCCGTCGCGGATCTTGACGTGAATGGCATCGATGAACACCACCGGATACACCCGGTCCAGTGGCCGGTTCTGCCACTCGGTCATCTCCTCGAGCACCTTGTCGGTGATCCGGGAGATGGTGTCCTTCTTTCGCCGTCGCCCCGTAGATGCCGAAGGAAGTGCGCCGAGATCTCCCCGGTGGTCAAGCCCTTGGCGCTGAGCGAGAGCACGATCTCGTCGATCCCGGTCAGCCGGCGCTGCCGTTTGCGCACGATCTTCGGCTCGAAACTCGACTCGGTGTCCCGGGGGACCTCGATCTCGACGGGGCCGATCTCGGTCAGCACCGTCTTCGACCTGGTGCCGTTGCGGGAGTTGCCGCTGCCACGGCCGGCCGGGTCGTGCTTCTCGTAGCCGAGGTGCTCGGTCATCTCCGCGTCCAGCGCGGTTTCGAGCACGTTCTTCGTCAACTGCCCCAGCAGCCCGTTCGGGCCCATCAGCTCGATTCCCTGCTCCTTGGCCTGGGCCAGGAGTTGCTGCGCAAGCTGCTGCTGCTCCACCTCGTCCGCCATGGGCTCCAGTGTTTCCGTCATGGTCGTTCCTTCCCGCCAAGCGCGCTGCTCGGCGTGTCAGGCCAACCCGGATCCACCGTTGTTCAGACAGTCCCGCATCTGGGTGGTCGGCCCAATCATTCGTACGTACTATGTTACGTACGTTACGAATGGTGTTACGATGCTGGATACGGGACGTCATCGGGTCGGGAGGGCGAGGTCATGGCCGAGGAAGCCAGAGGGGGACGGCGCCGCGAATACGCCACCGACGCCGAGCGGGTACGGGCCTGGCGGCAGCGCCAGAAAGACAAGGCCCGCGCCC
>NZ_WVTE01000270.1:0-29101 GCF_009939605.1 Rhodococcus sp. YH1
GAGTAGAAGTCGTCGGGCACCTCGAGGATCTGCTCGGCGCTGAGACCGTCGAGCCCCTGATGCAGGATCGATGCGAATCCGCGGGTGGTCGGGGCCTCGGGGGGCGCGCTGAAGTGCAGCCGCACGTGCTCCCGGTCGGCCGTATCGACCGACAGGAACAGCGGCGACTGACATTCGGGGACCGGCTCCATCGCCGCTTCTTCGAGCTCGGCCGGGATCGGCGGGAGTTCCCGGCTGAACTCGAGCAGCAACTGCAGCTTGTCCTGGCCCTCGACGGCGGCGAAATCGTCGACGATCTCGGCGAGGGGAGCGGGCAGGGTCACCGGGCCGGCACCTCTCCGGGCTCCTCGCCCTTGACGATCGGCACCCGCACCGCGTTGCCCCACTCGGTCCACGACCCGTCGTAGTTGCGCACGTGCTGGTAGCCGAGCAGGTAGGTCAGCACGAACCAGGTGTGGCTGGACCGTTCCCCGATGCGGCAGTAGGCGATGACGTCGGAGTCCGGCGCGATGTCGGCGTAGATCTCCTCGAGCTCGGGGCGCGAGCGGAACCGGCCGTCCGGCGCCGCCGCGCGGGCCCACGGGATGGACACGGCCGTGGGGATGTGGCCGCCGCGCAGGGCGCCCTCCTCGGGGTAGTCCGGCATGTGGGTGCGCTCGCCGGTGTACTCCTGCGGGGAACGCACGTCCACGAGCGGGCCCTTGCCGAGATGGTCCAGCACGTCGTCCTTGAACGCCCGGATCGCGGCGTCGTCCCGCTCGACCACCGGGTAGCCGGTGGTGGTGCTCACCGGGATGTCGAGGGTGGTGTCGCGGTTCTCGGCGATCCAGGCGTCGCGGCCGCCGTCGAGCAGGCGCACGTCCTCGTGGCCGAACAGGGTGAACACCCACATCGCGTACGCGGCCCACCAGTTGGACTTGTCGCCGTAGACGACGACCGTGTCGGTGCGGCGGATGCCCTTGCGGTCCATGAGGGCGGCGAACCGCGTGCCGTCGATGTAGTCGCGGGTGACCGGGTCGTTGAGGTCGAGATGCCAGTCGATCTTCACGGCGCCGGGGATGTGGCCGACGTCGTAGAGCAACACGTCCTCGTCCGATTCGACGACCTTCACCTCGGGCGCACCCAGATGGGCGGACAGCCACTCCGTCGACACCAGGCGGGTCGGATCGGCGTAGGCGGCGAAGGACGGGTTGGCGTCGGGCGCGACGGGCACAGGTGGCTCCTGAGGCAGTGGTGACAGTTCGGTGATCGGCAATCCGGTGACGACGAGGTGCGCCGTCGATTCTAGGCGGTACCGTCGGGACACGTGCTGCGCTCCCCGTCCGCCCCGACCGACCTCGCGACGCGCGCCGACATCGATCGGCTGCTGCGCCGGTTCTACGACCGGGCGCTGACGGATCCGGACCTCGAGGCGGCGTTCGCGACGCTGGCCGTCGTGGGTCTCGACGAGCACCTGCCGGTCGTCGGGGACTTCTGGGAGCAGGTCCTGTTCGGCACCGGCCGTTATCGGGGCCGGCTGGTTCCGGTGCACACGGCCCTGCACCGGCAGCACGGTCTCGGCGCGGCGCGCTTCGACCGCTGGGTGCGGTTGTGGACGGACAGCGTCGACGCGCTGTTCGCCGGCGCGAACGCGGACCGGGCCAAGGCGAAGGCGGCCGCGATCGCGGCGGCGCTCAGCGCGCAGCTGGATCGAGCATCGTCAGCATGAGCCGGGACGGCTCGACGGCCCGCACCGCGTGCGGCAGGCGGGTGGTCATGTGCACCACCCCGCCGGGCTCGAGATCCACGGTGCGCCCGTCGGCGGTGACCTGCAGGTGGCCCGTGAGGGCCTGCAGCAGCACCGGGAACGCGGCCGTGTGCTCGCGCAGTTCCTGCCCGGCGTCGAACGCGAAGATCACCACGCGGGCGCCCTCGGCCACGAGGACGCGCTGTGGGCGCGGCCGGTCCGGGAAGGGCTCGACGGCGTCGCGGACGTCGGCGAGATACGACAGGGCGGGGGTCGCGGGTTCGGGCTGCGGCGCGGCGGCGGGGCTCACGACCGCAGGCTACCGCGGCTTCGTCGCGACGATCGCCACGGCCGCGATCGACCTGCGGTACGTCGTGAACGTCGCGCGCATGCCCAGCACCCGCGTGCGGGCGTCGCCGTCGCGCAGCATGTTGCGCACGAAGCGCAGGGTGCCGACGACGCCCTCGTCGGCGACGAACCGGGCGGGCTGCAGCAGCGCCATCGGGGCGAGCCGCACGACGTCGACGCTCAGGCCCGCCTCGGTGAGCAGGGTTCGCCACTCGCCGACGGTGAGCGGCCGGGCATTGACCTTGATGGACCGGGCCAGGCCCTGCCGGATCTCCGTCTTCACCGCATCGTCGAGCTCGTCGGGGACGAGGGCGAGTTCGTGGATCGCGTACCGGCCGCCCGGGCGCAGCGTCCGCACGGCCTCGGCGACGATGCGCGCCTTGGCCGCGTCGGTCTGCATGGTGAGCATGGCCTCCCCGACGACGACGTCGGCGCCGGCGTCGGGGAGGCCGGTGGCAGCGGCGTCCGCGACGACGCAGCGGCCGCGGTCGCCGATCGCGGCGCGGGTCAGCTCGGCCGCGGCCTCGTCGTGTTCGACGCCGGTGTACGACAGCGGCGCCAGGTCCAGGATCTCCCGCGCGGTGCGGCCGAGGCCGGGCGCGAGTTCGACGACGTCGCTGCCCTCGATGTCCGCATCCACGAGCAGGCGGGTGGTCATCCCCGCGCCTCCGGGGCGCAGCACGCGCTTGCCGAGCCGGGCGAGCAGCCAGTGGCCGGGCAGGTGTGCGGAGTCGCGCTCGGACATGGGCAGGGCACGGGAATCGCTCATGCCCCGATGCTAAGGCAAGGCAAGCCTAAACTGAAGGGCTTTCGGCCGTGTTCGCGGCCCACAGCCGCGCCACCGACACCCCCACGTCGGCCAGGAGCCGACGCACCAGCGGCAGGCCGATCCCGATCACCGAGGAGGGATCGCCCTCGATGCGCTCCACGAACCAGCCGCCGAGGCTGTCGAGCGTGAACGCCCCCGCCACCTGCAGCGGCTCGCCGCTGGCCAGGTACGCCTCGAGGTCGTCCGCGGTGGGGCGGCCGAAGTGGACGGTGGTGCTGCTGTGGTCGGCGGCCTGGGCGACGACCTCGCCGTCCCGCAGGCGCAGGACGCTGTGCCCGGTGAGCAGGTCGGCGCTGCGTCCCGCCATCGCCCGCCAGCGCTCGCGCGCCACCTCGACCGTCCCCGGTTTGCCCTGCAACTGCCCGTCGACGAGCAGCATCGAGTCGCAGCCCACGACGAGGGTGTCGTCGCCGAGGCTGTCCCGGACCAGGCCGGGCACCACGTCCGCCGCCTTCGCGCGGGCCAGTTCGGTGACCACCACCGCGGGCGGTGCCCCGGGACCGAGTGCGGCGGCGAGCGCATCCTCGTCCACCGCGGACACCCGCACGATGGGCGCGACGCCGGCCGACCGCAGCACGGACAACCGGGCCGGGGACGCCGACGCGAGCACCAGCCTCGCCATGATCAGCCCAGGTTCGGGTACGAGTACGGCGAGAACGGCGCCGTCCGGCGGTGCATCCGGGTGGGGTCGCCCCACGTCTCGCGCGGGCGGTCGTCCGCTGCCGGGGCGGCGGACCCGGAGGCCGCGGCGAGCACCGCCACCAGCGCGGCGATCTCGACGTCCGAGGGCCGGCCCTTGACGATCCGGATCGCCGCGGCCGCCTCGGGGGCGGCGGTCTCGGCCGCCGGCGCCGCCGCCGGGGCCTCCTCGGCCGCCGCGACCTCGGTCACCTCGGTGTCGATGATGGTCTTCTCCTCAGCTACCGCAGTCACAACACACCTCCCGGGAGGCTACCGGAGCCGGTGGGCAGGACGCGGGAGCGGGATCGCTGCGCGTTCGAAGTCATGTCGTCCCTCTCGTGGGGTCGTGGCCCGGCCGGCTCGGAAGGACCGAGCCGGCCGGGATGGTCTCGGCCGTGCGGCCGTCAGAGGGGGATGTTCCCGTGCTTCTTCGGCGGAAGCGTGACCATCTTGCGCTCGAGCAGCCGCAGGGCCGCCACGATCTGCCCGCGGGTGTGCGACGGCGGGATGACCGCGTCGACGTAGCCCCGCTCGGCGGCGACGTACGGGTTCACCAGGGTGTCCTCGTACTCGTTCTGCAGCTCGAGGCGCAGCGCGTCGACGTCCTCGCCGTTCTTGGCCGCCTCGAGCAGGCGCTTGCGGTAGACGAAGCCGACGGCACCGGAGGCGCCCATGACGGCGATCTGCGCGGTCGGCCAGGCCAGGTTGACGTCCGCGCCCATGTGCTTCGAGCCCATCACGTCGTACGCGCCGCCGTAGGCCTTGCGGGTGATGACGGTGATCTTGCCGACAGTGGCCTCGCCGTACGCGTACAGCAGCTTGGCGCCGCGGCGGATGATGCCGTTGTACTCCTGCTCGGTGCCCGGCAGGAAGCCCGGCACGTCGACGAGCGTGACGATCGGGACGTTGAACGCGTCACAGGTGCGCACGAAGCGCGCGGCCTTCTCCGACGCGTCGATGTCCAGGCAGCCGGCGAACTGGGTCGGCTGGTTGGCGACGATGCCGACGGACCGGCCGTCGACGCGGCCGAAGCCGACGATGATGTTCTGGGCGCGCTCGGCCTGGACCTCGAGGAACTCGTCGTCGTCGAGGAGGCGACGGATCACCTCGTGCATGTCGTACGGCTGGTTCGCCGAGTCGGGAATCAGCGTGTCGAGCTCGATGTCCTCCTCGGTCAGCGACTCCTCGATCGACCCGAGGATCGGGTCGGTCGGCTCGGTGCGCGGCGCGGCGGCCTGGTTGTTGCTCGGCAGGTAGGACAGCAGGTCCTTGACGTAGTCCAGGGCGTCCTGCTCGCCGTCGGCGACGTAGTGCGCGACACCGGACTTGACCATGTGGGTGTGCGCGCCGCCGAGGTCCTCCATGGTGACGTCCTCACCGGTGACGGTCTTGATGACGTCGGGACCGGTGACGAACATCTGGCTGGTCTGGTCGACCATCACCACGAAGTCGGTCAGGGCGGGGGAGTAGACGTGTCCACCGGCGGCCGGGCCCATGATCAGCGAGATCTGCGGGATCACCCCGGAGGCCTGCACGTTGCGGTGGAAGATCTCGCCGTAGAGGCCGAGCGAGACGACACCCTCCTGGATGCGCGCGCCCGCCCCCTCGTTGATGCCGATCAGCGGGCGGCCGGTCTTGAGCGCCAGGTCCATGACCTTGACGATCTTCTCGCCGTAGACCTCGCCGAGGCTGCCGCCGAAGACGGTCGCGTCCTGCGAGAACACGCACACGTCGCGGCCGTCGATGGTGCCGTAGCCGGTCACGACGCCGTCGCCGACCGGGCGGTTCTCGGCGAGGCCGAAGTTGGTGCTGCGGTGCCGGGCGAGCTGGTCGAGCTCGACGAACGAGCCCTCGTCGAGCAGCGCTTCGATGCGCTCGCGGGCGGTCAGCTTGCCCTTCGCGTGCACCTTCTCGACGGCGGCCTCACCGCTCGGGGCCTGAGCCTGAGCCTGGCGATTGCGCAGGTCCGCCAGCTTGCCGGCAGTCGTGTGGATATCGGGCGTACTCGCCGCCTCGGGCGCGGACGGCTCCTGGACAGTGGTCATGGCCCATGAGCTTAGCGAGCGTCAGTCAGCGATCGCGCACCGAGGCCCCGCTTGTGTTGAATCATTGAACTGAAGCTACCGGCGAGTACGTTTCGCTGCCCATCCTAGGCTGTGCGGATGCCCACCGAACCCGAACCGCAGCGCCCGCCCGTCGACCCCGCGCCCGTGCGGCGCGAGCTGGATGCCGCCCGGCTGCGCGCCGCGCTCGTGCGTGGCGCCGACCCCGACGCGTTCTACCGGCGCCTCGACGTCGTCACCGAGACCGCCTCGACCAACGCCGACCTGCTCGCGGCCGCCCGCGAACCCGGAGCCGACCGCCGCGTCCTGCTCGCCGAGTTCCAGCACGGCGGCCGGGGCCGGCACTCGCGTGGATGGACCGGTGTTCCCCGCGCCCAGGTGATCGTCTCGGTACTGCTGCGCATGCCCGGCATCGACCTCGCCGACCTGGGCTGGCTGCCGCTGCTGGCCGGCATCGCCACCGTCGACGCGATCCGCTCGGTCACCGGAGTGGACGCCGAACTGAAGTGGCCCAACGACGTGCTCGTCGAGGGCCGCAAGGTGGCCGGCATCCTCGCCGAGGTCGCCGGCACCCACCCCGAGCCCGTCGTGGTGGTGGGCATCGGCCTCAACGTCTCGCTCACCGAGGACGAGCTGCCGGTTCCCACCGCGACGTCGCTCGCGCTCGCCGGGGCGACCGAACTCGATCGCACCGCACTCGCCGAGGCCCTGCTGCGCGAACTCGGCCGCCGGTGGGAGCAGTGGTACGTCGCGGGCTGGGACGTCGCCGGGCTGGCCGCTGCCTACCGCGACCGGTGCGGCACGCTCGGCCGCCGGGTGCGGGCGGTCCTGCCGGGCGACACGGAACTGCACGGCGTCGCGGTCGACATCGACGAGCAGGGCCGCATCGTCATCACGCCGGACGACGGTGGCGAGCCGATCGCGGTGTCGGCCGGGGACATCACCCACCTGCGCCCGGTGTCCTGACCCGGCGCGGGCGCCCGGCGCCGCGGCTGTGCCATCGTGTCCGGCATGGGATACCCGGAGGACGCCCTCGCCCCCGAGGAACGGCTGCTGCTGCACCGGCACCCGCACTGGAAGATGCTCATCGTGCCGGCGGCGATCTTCCTGGTCGCCACCGCGCTCGCGGGATTCCTGCTCGGCCTGAGCCAGGCCCGGCTCGACGGCTCCACCGCGAGCACGCTGACGATCGTGCTCGCGGTGCTGTGGGCGGCGATCGTCGCGTGGCAGTGCCTGGCGCCGCTCGTGAGCTGGCTGTCGACCCACTTCATCGTCACCGACCGGCGGGTGCTCGTCCGGCAGGGCGTGCTCACCCACGCCGGCATCGACATCCCGATGGGCCGCATCAGCAACGTGCAGTTCCGGCACGGCCTGCTGGACCGGATCCTGCGCACCGGCACCCTCGTCATCGTCTCCGCGGCCGACGATCCGCTCGAGTTCGACGACATCCCCGACGTGCAGCGCGTGCATGCCCTGCTGTACCAGCAGGCGTTCCACGCCGACCCGGCGCGGGACCGGGAACCCCGACCCGACGGCCCGAGTCGCAAAGCCTGGTAACGCGCCGGACGGCCGGTGCCGATCCGTACGCTGGATCCGTGACCGCAGTCCTGCTCGCCGAAGACGACGAAGCCATCGCCGCGCCCCTGTCCCGGGCGCTGGGCCGGGAGGGATACGACGTCACCGTCAAACAGACCGGTCCCGCCGCGCTCGAACGGGCCCTGTCCGGTGACTACGAATTGCTCATCCTCGACCTCGGGCTGCCCGGCATCGACGGCCTCGAGGTGTGCCGGCAGATCCGGGCCCACCGCTCCGACCTCGCCGTCCTGATGCTCACCGCCCGTACCGACGAGGTCGACTTCGTCGTCGGCCTCGATGCCGGCGCCGACGACTACGTCGGCAAGCCCTTCCGGCTCGCCGAACTCATGGCCCGGGTCCGGGCGCTGCTGCGCCGCCGTGGCGGCGGCGAGCCCGAGGACATCGTCGAGGTCGCGGGGATCCGGCTCGAGCGGGCGGCCCGGCGCGTGCTCGTCGACGGCTCCGAGGTCACCCTCGCCAACAAGGAGTACGAACTGTTGCGGGTGCTGCTCGAGCACGCCGGCCAGGTGGTCTCGCGGGACGTGATCCTGCAGGAGGTGTGGGGCGACGCCGACCTGCGCGGGTCCAAGACTCTCGACATGCACATGTCCTGGCTGCGCCGCAAGATCGGTGACGAGGGCCCGGCCGGGGAGCGGCGCATCGCCACCGTCCGCGGCGTCGGCTTCCGCCTGAACACCGACTGACGGGACCGGAGTGCGCCGCCGAATCCTGTTCGCGGTCCTCGCGGGCTCGCTGCTCGTGGCCCTGCTGCTCGGAGTCCCGCTCGCCTACACCGCCTGGCTGTTCGTCGAGGACACCGCGCGCAGGGACCTGCAGGACCGGCTCGACCGCATGTCCGCGGAGATCATCGCCCAGGAGGGCGCCGACGGCCTGGTCGTCGGCGGCCTCGACACCAGTTCGCTGCGGCTCGTCGTTCCCGACGGCGGCCGCCTCCTCGTCGTCTACCCGACCCCCGAGGACGCCGCGGCCCGCCTCGACATCGGCGCCGCCGCAGTCCCGAACCCCCTGGTCGAGTCCCTGTCGATGGGAACGTCGGGATCCCTGCGGCTCGAGTCGCCGTCCGAGGACATGCGCCTGCTGCAGCGGCAGGTCCTGGTCGGGGTGACGCTGCTGGTGCTGCTGTCCATGGCCGTCGGCGCCGTCGTCGCCGTCGTCACCGCGCGGCGGCTGGCCGACCCTCTGCGCGACGTCGCGGCGCGGGCCCGCCGGCTGGCCGAGGGCGACTTCCGGCCCGATCCACGCCGGCACGGCATCCCGGAACTCGACCGCGTCTCGGACGTCCTCGACGCCGCGACCGTGGAGATCGCCGGGCGCCTGCAGCGGGAGCACGCCCTCGTCGGCGACGTCTCGCACCAGCTGCGGTCCCGGCTGACCGCGGTGCGGCTGCGCCTCGACGAGCTGTCCACCCACGCCGACCCGGCCGTCGTCGAGGAGGCGGAGGAGGCGATGCGCCAGGTGGACCGGCTCACCACCGCCATCGACGAGCTGGTGCGCGCGTCCCGTAACAGCGGCTCCGAGCTGCGCACCGAAGTGTCCGTCGTGGGGGAGCTGGCGGGGGTGATCGCGGACTGGCGGGGGCCCTACAAGGAGGCGGGCCGGGAACTGCTGCTGAGCGGGGATCCGTCGCTGCGCAGCCGCGTGACCGGATCCCGGCTGCGCGAGGCCGTCGCGGTGCTGGTCGACAATGCCCTCATGCACGGCGGTGGAACGTGCACGGTGTCCGTGCGGCGGGTATCGACCCACGGCGGCGGATCGACCGTGTGCGTGGAGGTGACCGACGAGGGTGACGGCGTCAGCGACGAGCTGGCACCGCACATCTTCGACCGCGGCTTCTCGGGTACCGGCTCGACCGGGGTGGGACTCGCGCTCGCCCGTGCCCTGACCGAGGCCGACGGCGGGCGCCTGGAACTGCAACGCCGGCGGCCCGCCCTGTTCGCCCTGTTCCTCGGCTCGACCCGCGACGAGTCCGCCCCCGCGGGGATCCGGGAACCACGCTGACCCGCGGCGGCGGGGACCGGATTCGGCTGACCCGCGGCGGCGGGGACCGGATTCGGCTGACCCGCGGCGGCGGGGACCGGATTCGGCTGACCCGCGGCGGCGGGGACCGGACTCAGGAGTGTCCCAGGCCTTCCTCGGCGAGTTCCTCGTGCTCGGGAATGTCGTCTCCGCCGGGGTTCATCTCCTCCGGGAACACGAAACGGCGGAAGCACCAGAACCGGAAGATCATCTGCAGCAGATTGCCGATGAGATAGGCGCTGACGAAGTCGGCGATGTTCTCCATGGTGAGGCTGACGTTCGGCACCCGCAGGTCGAACACGTAGCTCGAGATCCACAACGGGATGAAGCTGAGGACCACGCCGATGCCGCTGACGGCGAAGAACAGCAGCGCCTCGTGGTGCCGCTCCCGGCCGCCCCGGTTCTTGAACGACCACTCCCGGTTGAGGACGTACGAGCAGATCACGGCGATCACCCCGGCGATGACCTTGGCGGTCACCGGCTTCTCCTCGAGCACCGTGAGCTTGAGGGTGTAGAAGATGACCGAGTCGACGACGAAGGTGGTGCCGCCGACGATCGCGAACTTGATCAACTCGTGGTGCCGCAGCAACAGGCCCCGCAGAGGCTCGGGGACTCGGTTCACGGCAGCATCGACGAAAGACACCCGGACGAGTCTACGAAACCGGGATCCGAACACACGAACCCGCGGGCGGTTTATCAGCTTTACCACAGGAACGACGGGGTGTCGCGCGGGAGCGCGGCGCCGCGCCCGCCGCCCGCTGTGACACCATGGTGAGCCGTGACCGCTACACCCCCGGACTCGGCCGCCGCGACTCCCGCCTCCGCGGCCGGCGACGCCCCTTCGCACCCTCCCCGCACGCTGCCCACCGGTATGCCGGTCGTCGCGATGGTCGGCGGCGGCCAGCTCGCCCGGATGACCCACCAGGCCGCGATCGCGCTCGGCCAGACCCTGCGGGTGCTGGCCGCGAGCCCGGACGATCCGGCCGCGCGGGTCAGCCCCGACGTGGTGCTCGGCAGCCACACCGATCTCGACGCGTTGCGCAGTGCCGCGACCGGCGTCCACGCCTTGACCTTCGACCACGAGCACGTGCCCACCGAGCATCTCGAGGTGCTCCAGCGTGAGGGCGTCAGCGTGCAGCCGCCGCCGCAGGCCCTGATCTACGCGCAGGACAAGCTCGCGATGCGCCGGCGCCTCGCGGAGCTCGGTGCCCCGGTGCCGCCGTTCACCGAGCTCACCTCGGTCGACGACCTCACCGCGTTCGGCGACGAGCACGGGTGGCCCGTCGTGATCAAGTCGGCGCGCGGCGGCTACGACGGTCGCGGTGTGTGGATCACCGACGACGTGGACGAGGCGCAGCGGATCGTCGCCGAGCAGCTCGCGGCCGGGGTGCCGCTCATCGCCGAGGAGAAGGTCTCGTGGCGGCGGGAGCTGTCCGCGATGGTCGCGCGCTCGCCGTTCGGGCAGGGCGCGAGCTGGCCCGTGGTCGAGACCGTGCAGTTGAACGGGCAGTGCGCCGTCGTCATCGCGCCCGCCCCGAACCTGCGGGCCGACATCGAGGCCGGCGCCGAGCAGCTGGCCCTGCGCATCGCCGCCGAGCTCGGTGTGGTCGGAGTCATGGCGGTCGAACTGTTCGAGACCGAGACCGGCGAGCTGATCGTCAACGAGCTCGCGATGCGGCCGCACAACTCCGGGCACTGGGGCATGGACGGCGCCCGCACCGGGCAGTTCGAGCAGCACCTGCGCGCGGTGCTGGACTACCCGCTCGGCGACACGTCACCGATCGCCCCGGTGACGGTGATGGCGAACGTCCTCGGCGCCCCCGAGGCGCCCGCGATGAGCATGGACGAGCGGCTGCACCACCTGTTCGCCCGGATGCCCGACGTGCGTGTGCACCTCTACGGCAAGGGCGAGCGCAAGGACCGCAAGATCGGGCACGTCAACGTGCTCGGGGACGCGTCCGGGTCGATCGACGACCCGCAGTACGTGGCGGCGGTGCGCGAACGCGCGGAACGCGCGGCGCACTGGCTCTCGCACGGAGTGTGGACCGACGGATGGGATTCTCACGGTGACTGACGGAGCACAGGTCGGCCTGATCATGGGCAGCGACTCGGACTGGCCGACGATGGAGGCCGCCGCCGAGGCGCTCGTCGAGTTCGGCATCCGCTTCGAGGTGGGGGTCGTCTCGGCCCACCGCACCCCGCAGCGCATGCTCGACTACGCCCGCGACGCCGCCGGACGCGGCATCAAGGTGATCATCGCCGGCGCCGGTGGTGCCGCCCACCTTCCGGGCATGGTCGCCTCCGCGACCCCGCTCCCGGTGATCGGCGTGCCCGTCCCCCTGAAGTACCTCGACGGCATGGACTCGCTGCTGTCGATCGTGCAGATGCCTGCCGGGGTGCCTGTCGCGACCGTGTCCATCGGCGGCGCCCGCAACGCCGGCCTGCTCGCCGCCCGTATCCTCGGCGCGGCCGACCCCGCGCTGCGGGGCCGGATGGAGCAGTTCCAGGCGGGCCTCGAGCAGATGGTGCTCGAGAAGGACGACGCGTTGCGGCGGAAGCTGCTGGGCTGACGGCCGCGCCGTGCCCGCCCCCACTCGCCTCGAGCGGTGGTACCGGTGGAGCGGCACCCACACCGGCACCATCGACGCGGTCCTGGCCGCTCTGCTGACCGCCTTCGGGTTGCTCGTCGTCGCCACCTCCGAGCCCGGCTGGTGGGACGCGGTCCTCGTGCTCGTCCTGAGCGTGCCGCTGGCGTGGCGGCGCACCCGGGTGGTGCCGGCCACGGCCGTGGTCGCCGCCGCCGCGTTCGTGCACCTGGCGACCGTGCCGACGGTCAGCCCCGTCGCCCCGGTGGCCGTCCCGGCGGCGGTCTACGCCCTCGCCGCCTACGGCCCGCGGTGGGCGAGCACCCTCGGCCTCGCCGCGGCGGTCGCCGGCGGTGCCCTCGCGGGCATCCGCTACCTCGGGAACATCGAAGACCGCTCCGCCCTCGGCATGGCCGTGTCCGCGGTGTTCGTGGTCGTATTCCTCGCCGGGGCATGGGCGTTCGGGCGTATCCGGAATCTGCGCCTGGAGGAGATGGCGAACCTCAGCGAGCGCAACCGCCTTCTCGAACTCGAACGGGAGAAGGAGACCGAGCTCGCCGCGCTCGGCGAGCGCACCCGCATCGCCCGGGAGATGCACGACATCGTCGCGCATTCGCTGACCGTCGTGATCGCCCAGGCCGACGGTGGCCGGTACGCCGCCCCGCAGCACCCCGAGGAGGCCGTGTCCGCGCTGACGGCCATCGCCGACACCGGCCGGCGCGCGTTGAGCGACATGCGCTCGCTGCTGGCGGTGCTGCGCGAGGACGGACCCCGCGAGTTCCGCGTCGCACCCGGGCCGGACGACCTCGACGAGCTGATCGCCGATCTGCGGGGCGGCGGGCTCGACGTCGAGTTCACGGTCACCGGTCCGCGGCGCGACCTGCCCGCGGGCACGGGCCTGACCGTGTACCGCATCGCGCAGGAGGCGCTGACCAACGTGCTGCGGCACGCCGGCCCCCGCGCCCACGCCCGTGTCCGCCTCGCATGGCTGCCCGAACGCGTGGAGGTGGAGATCGTCGACAACGGTCGCGGCGCGGCGGCCCTCGTCGAGCCCCGCCCGGGCGGGCAGGGACTGATCGGCATGGCGGAACGCGCCCGGCTGCACGGCGGCGCCGTGTCCGCCGGTCCGGCGCCGGGCGGCGGCTACCGTGTCCATGCGCTGCTTCCGTACCACTGAGAGGAGAGAGACCGTGCCGGACTCGGGCCCGGAGCCGAGACCCGTCCGGGTCGGTCTCGTCGACGATCAGCACCTCGTGCGGGCCGGCTTCCGGATGGTGCTCGACTCGCAACCGGACCTGACGGTGGTCGCCGAGGCGGCGGACGGGCACGCCGCCCTCGACGCGCTCGCACGGGCCGAGACGGACGTGGTGCTGATGGACGTGCAGATGCCCGGCCTGGACGGGATCGAGACCACCCGCCGGCTGCTCACCCGCCCGCACGCGCCGAAGGTGGTGATGCTCACCACCTTCGACACCGAGGAGTACGTCGTCTCCGCGCTCGGCGCGGGCGCGAGCGGGTTCCTGCTCAAGGACGCGCCGCCGGAGGATCTGCTCGCCGCGGTCCGCACGGTGCACCGCGGCGACGCGGTGATCGCGCCCCGCGCCACCCGCCGTCTGCTGCGGCACGTCGGTCCGCTGCTCGGGGGCGACGGCGCGCCCGATCGTCGTCCGGCCGTGCGGGTTCCGCCGGAGTTGACCCCGCGTGAGCTCGAGGTGCTCGTCGCGATGGCGCACGGCCTCACCAACGCCGAACTCGCCGAACGCTTCGTGCTGTCGGAAGCCACCGTGAAAACGCATGTGGGGAGGGTGCTTTCGAAGACAGCGTCGCGGGACCGCGTGCAGGCGGTGCTGTTCGCGTTCCGTGCGGGACTGGTCCGGCCGGAGGATCTGCTCGGCGCGGCGGACGGACCGTGAACCTGCGGGCGCACGGCTGCGCGGCTCCGGCCGTCCGCCCGTCGTGGTCGCGGCCGGTCATACCACGGTAGGACCCGCGGCGGCCGGAAGATCCGCCCGCGCTCCGATGTGCCGGTGCGGCGCGGTTCCTAGCGTCGACGGCATGGACGACAACGATGTGGGAACAGCCGCCGTGCGTGCGGAAGAGCTGGTGAAGGTGTACGGCCGGGGCGACGCCGAGGTGCGTGCGCTCGACGGGGTGAGCGTGGCCTTCGAGAAGGGAGCCTTCACGGCGATCATGGGGCCGTCGGGATCCGGGAAGTCCACCCTCATGCACTGTCTCGCCGGGTTGGACACCGCGACCTCGGGGCGGATCTTCCTGGGGGACGACGAGATCAGCGGGGCAGGGGACCGGCGGCTGACCGAACTACGGCGCGACCGCATCGGATTCGTCTTCCAGGCGTTCAACCTGCTGCCCGTGCTCACGGCCGAGGAGAACATGCTGCTGCCGATGCGGCTGGCCGGGCGGCGACCGAGCGACGAATGGCGCGACCACGTCGTCACCCGCCTCGGCCTCGACGGGCGGCTGCGGCACCTGCCGCACGAACTGTCCGGCGGCCAGCAGCAGCGGGTCGCCGTCGCGCGGGCCATGCTGCCCCAGCCCGATGTGGTCTTCGCCGACGAACCGACCGGGAACCTCGACTCCCGCTCCGGGGCGGAGGTGCTCGGCCTGCTGCGGGCGAGCGTGCGCGAGACCGGTCAGACCGTCGTCATGGTCACCCACGACCCGGTGGCCGCGTCCTACGCCGACCGCGTCGTGCTGCTCGCGGACGGCCGGCCCGCCGGCGAGATCGCCGCGCCCACGCCCGACACCGTCCTCGACACGATGCGCCGCCTCGGCACCGCCGCGCTCCAGGAGGTGCGCTGATGCGACGGCTGGCGCTCGCCCAGGCCCGGGCACACGCCGGCCGGTACCTCTCCTCGGTCCTCGCCGTCCTCGTCGCGGTCGCCTACGTCGTGACGACTCTCGTCCTCGGAGACACGGTGCGCGCCGGGGTGACCGATTCGCTCGCGGCCCAGTACTGCGGCACCGACGCCGTCGTCACCGCGCCCGAGTCGCCGCCGGCGCCCGTCGAGCGGCCGCAGGAGCTCGCGGCCCGGGTGGCCGCGGTGCCCGGCGTGAGCGCCGTCGCGGTGGACCTGACCGCGCCGGTGCGCTACACCGGTCCCGAGGGTGTGCCCTCGTACGCCGACGTCACCTCCGTCGGGGGCGACGAGGCCCTGCGCTGGCAGCGGCTGGCCGACGGCCGATGGCCCGCCGCCGATTCCGAGATCGCGGTCGGTTCGACCACCGGTGTGCCGCTCGGCACGGTCCTGACCGTGACGGATGCCGAGGGCGGCGAGCCCGCGACCGTGACGGTGGTCGGGCAGGTCGATCTGGCCGGAACCCCGCAGGCCGCGGACGCGGCGGTGTTCGGGACCGGAGCGCAGGTCGACCGATGGGCCGGCGGCGCACCGGGGTGGGAACTGCGCCTGGCGGGGGACGGCACCGTCACCGCCGCCGACCTCGTCGACCGGGTGTCCGAGGCGCTGCCCGGATGGACCGTCCGGACCGGCGCCGAACGGTCCGCCGCAGTGGCCGCGCGCTACTTCGGCGACGCCGACCTGCTGCGCAACGTGCTGCTCGCGTTCGGTGCGATCGCCGTCGTGGTGTCCGCGCTCGTGATCGCCAACACCTTCGCGGTCGTGCTCGCCGCCCGCACCCGGGAACTGGCCCTCATGCGCTGCGTCGGGGTCACCGCCGCACAGGTACGGCGCAGTGTCCTGCTCGAGTCGCTGCTCGTCGGCGCCGTGGCCTCGGTTGCGGGCGTCCTCGCCGGAATCGGGCTCGCCGCGGCGGTGGTCGCGGCGGCCCGGGCGTGGGACGCACCGCTGCCCATCGGATCGCTCGCCGTCGGGCCCCTCACCGTCGTCGTCGGCCTGCTCGTCGGCATCGTCGTGACGGTCCTGGCCGCCACCGGCCCCGGACGGGCCGCCACCCGCGTCGCGCCGCTGGCCGCGCTCCATCCGATGGAGAGCACGCCGGAGCCGGCACGGTCGTCCTGGTTGCGCCGCATCGTCGCGACGGTCGGCCTCGTCGCCGGGGCCCTGCTGCTGACCGCGGGCGTCCTGGGAGTCAACGTCCTCGTCGCGTGTGCGGGCGGGCTGCTCGCATTCGTCGGATTCCTCGCCGCGACCCGGCGCATCGTCCCGGCGGTCGTGCAGGGTGCGGGGCGTGCCCTGGCGCGGATCGGCGGGCCCGTGGGCGAGCTCGCCGCCGGCAACGCGGGCCGCAATCCGCGCCGCACCGCCGCCACGGCAACCGCGCTGATCCTCGGCGTCACCCTCACCGCGACGATCGTCGTGGGCGTGGCCACGGTGAAGGCGAGCGCGCCCGCGGCCATCGACGGCCAGTTCCCCGTCGACGTGACCGTCACGGCCGCCGGCGACGAGGGCCTTCCGGCGGGCCTCGGCGAACGCCTGCACACGATCGACGGGGTCGCGGAGACCGCGGACCTGCAGGCGGTCACCCTCGCCGTCGGCGGAGTGGACCTGCGCGTGCTCGGCGTGGATCGGGTCGACGTCGGCCGCACCCTGCGCACCGACATCACGCTGCCGGGACCGGGGGAGATCGCCCTGTCGCCCGACGAGCGTGCCGGACGCGGCGTGTCCGCGGGTTCCCGGCTCGACGTCGCCGGAGAGCGGGGGCGTCGGACCCTCACCGTGGTCGACGGCACCGAGGGCGCCCCGGCCCTCGTCGACGACGCCGACCTGCCCGCGCTGACCGGGGCGACGCGCACCGAGGCGGTGTGGCTGCGGCTGGCCGACATCGACGACGACGCGGCGATCGCCGCCGCGCAGCGCGCCGTCACGAGCGCCGCGGCCGAGGCCGCCCCGGGCAGCGAGGTCGGCGGCGCCGTCGCGATGCGCCGCACCATCGAGCAGGTGCTCGACACGATGCTGCTCGTGGTGGGCGGCCTGCTGTCGGTCGCCGTGCTCATCGCCCTGATCGGCGTCGGCAACACCATGGCCCTGTCGGTGCTCGAGCGGCGCCGGGAAACGGGACTGCTGCGGGCCGTCGGGCTCGGCCGCGGCGGCATCCGGTCGCTGCTCGTGCAGGAGGCGCTGCTCGTGGCAGGGGTGGCCTCGGGCCTCGGCGTCGCGCTCGGACTGATCCTCGGTGTCGCCGGGACCGCGTCGGTGTTCGGCGTGGACAAGCTCGTCCTGCCGTCGGTGCCGTGGCTGCAGCTGCTGGGGATCGTCGTCGCCGGCGGCGTGGCCGGTGTGGTCGCGGCGCTGCTTCCGGCGCGGCGCGCGGCGGCGGTGTCGCCGGTGGAGGCACTGTCGGCCGGATAGGCTCGGGCCCGTGAGCCCCCGCGACGCGCGTGCCGACCTGCAACGGTCGCGCGCGTCGCGGGGCGACGCGCAGGCCCGGGCGGTGACGGCCCTGGCCCTGCTGTGGGCTCGGGGATGGGGCGGCCGCGTCGGCTTCGACGACGAGTTCGGACTCTACGTGTGCACCGGGATGCGCGGCGGCTACGCCCGCTCGGGCACGACGATCGGCGGGGTGTTCCTCACCGGCCGGCCACCGTCGCGCCGGATCCTGCGGCACGAGGCGGTCCACGCCGATCAGTGGGCGCGGTACGGGGCCGGATTCGCCGTCCGCTACGTGTGGGAGGAGCTACGCCACCCGGGTGCCCGCAACCGGTTCGAGATCGAGGCCGGCCTCGCCGACGGCGGCTACGTCTCCTGAGCCTGCCGCGCGTCAGCCGTTCAGCCGGGCGGTGACCTTCTCGCTCTCGACCCGTCGGTCGGTGGCGGCGGGATCCGGGTTGCTCACCTGCACCAGCGACGCGCCGACGGCGAGGACGGCGAGCAGGCCGTCGATCAGCGCCTGCGGGGTGCCCCAGTCGCGGCTCGACAGCACCCGGTCCGCGCCGGTGATGCCGGCGGCCGCGGCCGCGTCCCGGGCCGCCGCGATCACTTCGCCGGCCGTCCGTCCGTCGAGCACCGGTCCGCCGTCCCCGGCGGAGCGGAACTGGTCACCGTGCACCCGCACGTGCGTCGCGTAGTCGGTGACCCCCACCGGCAGGTCCGGCACGGGCCGGCCGAACGCGTCGAGCGAGAGGACGGCGACCTCGGCGACGTCCGCGACATCGTCGAGACGGTCCGCGCTGACCAGCGCGAGGTCCGCGTCGTCGGGTTCGAGCACCACCTCGGCGCCGGCCCACCATGCGCCGAGCAGGACCGCGGCACTCTGCCAGTGAGCCGGGAGCAGGACGGCCACCCGGCCGCCGGGCAGCAGACCGAACTCGTCGCGCACCATGTTCGCCGTCTTGGCGGCCCAGTTCGCCAGGGTGACCGCGGACAGCTCGATCCGGGCGCCGGACGCGTCGTCGTACCACGTGATGCGGGGGCCGGCCGGGTCGGCGGCCAGGATCGGATCGAGCAGGGTGTCGGTCAGGGTGGTCACAGCTTCCTCGTTCCTCAGTTCACGCAGCGGGGGCCGGCGGAGCCGGCGTCGATCGGCGGGGCGGCCGGGACGGACGTCGGGGTGGCCCCGGCGCTCACGAGATCCGATCCGGAGGCCACGGAGGTGACGTTCGCATCCGTGCCCGGCCCCGCGTAGTCCGCGGTGAGCACCACCCGCACCGTGTCGGCGTCGAGCGACGGGTCGGCGGCGGTGGCCAGGCCGCCGAGCGCCTCCGCGACGGCACGCGCCTGGTCGGACTCGGGGTCGGCGGCGAAGACCGTCGACTCGTCCACCGCGCGGCCGGTGTGGTTGCCGACGCCGCCCTCGACGAAGCCGTCGCCGACGAGCACGGCCGCGACGCGGGAGGCCAGGCCGCCGACACCACCGGCGTTGGCGACGTCCACCGTGATCGTGCCGGCATCGACCTCCGGTGCCGCGCTCGTCGTCGGCTGCGACCCGTCGTCGCCGGAGCCGGGATCGACGAGGTCGGCGACGAGGCGGCGCACCTCCTCCGGATCCACCTGCACCACCGATTCGCCGTAGTCGGTCATCGCGTTGAGGTCCTGGACGGGGATCGTGGAGAACTGCACGGCGCCGCCGGCGAGGTCCTGCATCCGGGTCGCCAGGTCGAGGATGTCCCAGTCGGAGTCCAGGACCACCGACCTCTGCACGGCCGCGCTGAGCTGGTTCAGCTTGGACGGGTTGCTCAGCGTCTTCGCGCTGAGCACCTTCTGTACGAGTGAGGCCATGAACACCTGCTGGCGCACGATTCGGTCCAGGTCGCCGCGCGGCAGGTCGTGGCGCTGCCGGACGAAGCTCAGGGCGTCCGCGCCGTCGAGGGTCTGCTCGCCGGCGGGGAAGTTCGCCCCGGACAGCGGCTCGTCGACGGGGTTGTTCAGGCACACGTCGACGCCGCCGACGGCATCGGTGAGCAGCACGAACCCGAGCAGGCCGACCTCGGCGTAGTGGTCGACGGTGACGCCGGTCAGGTCGGCGACCGACTCGACCAGTGCCTCCCGGCCCGCCTGCGTGGCCGCCTTCTCGGCGGCCGCATCGGACTCGCCGGCCTCGACGAGCCGCAGCCGCTCGGTCTCCTTGGTGGCGCCGAACGCGGCGTTGATCTTCGACATCCCGATGTCGGGCACCTCGACGTAGGTGTCGCGCGGGATGGAGATGGCGGTGGCCGAGGTGCCGTCGAGCGGCACCCGGACCAGGATGATCGTGTCGGTGTTGTTGGCCACTTCCTCGCCGGCCCGCAGCGCGTCGAGTTCGCGCTGGGACAGCGGATTGCCGTGCGCGTCGGTGCGGCTGTCGGTGCCCACCAGGAGGATGTCGAGGGCGCCGTCCCGGCCGTCGCCCAGGGTGAGCCCGCCCACCGTGGCGAGCGACGAGCGCAGCGAATCGATGCCGCGCCATGCGACGCCGGTGACGACCAGGGTGAGCGCCGCGGCGACGCTGACGGCGATCCGCAGCGGGCGGCCGCGGAATACCCCCGATCCTCCCCCCGCGTCGCGCGCCGGCACTCGGCGTGTGGGCGGCTCTGGCGGCACCTGGCGGTCCTCTCGTCGGGCGTCGGCGGTCGCACCCAGGCTACTGCCGAGACCGCGGCCCTTGTGGCACCCGCCGCGGCGTGCCCGGCTCGTACCGGGTGACAGCCGCGCCGGCTACCGGGTGACAGCCCGTGCCGGCTACCGGGTGACAGCCGTGCCGGCTACCGGGTGACAGCCGCGCCGGCTACCGGGTGACAGCCGCGCCGGCTACCGGGTGACAGCCGTGCCGGCTACCGGGTGACAGCCGCCCCGGCGTGCCAGACTCGTGCCCGTGCAGACCGTTCTCGTCACCGGAGCCCGCGGACAGCTGGGCCGTCACCTGCTCACCCGCGGCGCCGCGGCCGGCCTCCCGATCCGGGGCGTCGGCGCGGAGGAGGCGGACATCACCGATCCGGATGCCGTCGCCGCGCTCGTCGAACCGGGCGCCGTCGTGCTCAACTGCGCCGCCTACACCGCCGTCGACGCGGCCGAGACCCATGTGGAGGACGCTGCCGCGGTCAACGAGTGGGGACCGGCCCATCTGGCCGCCGCGTGCGCCGCCGCCGGAGCGCACCTGATCCACGTGTCCACCGACTACGTGTTCGCCGGCGACGGGGACCGCCCGTACCGGGTCGGCGATCCGACCGGGCCCCGGACCGTCTACGGCCGGACCAAGCTCGCGGGGGAGCGCGCGGTGCTCGACCGGTTGCCGACCGCCCACGTGGTGCGCACCGCGTGGCTCTACACCGGCGAGGGCAACGACTTCGTCGCGACGATGCTGCGGCTCGAACGCGAACGCGACACCGTGCGCGTCGTCGACGATCAGGTCGGCTGCCCCACCTACGCCGCCGATCTCGCCGACGGCCTCCTCGAACTCGCCACCCGCGCCGGTGCGGTGCCCGGCGGGGTCCTGCACGCGACGAACTCCGGGCAGGCCAGCTGGTTCGACCTCGCCCGTGCGGTGTTCGCCGAGGCGGGCGCCGACCCGGGCCGCGTGCAGGCCTGCGGCAGCGACGAGTTCGTGCGGCCCGCGCCCCGCCCGGCGTACTCCGTCCTCGACGGCAGCGCGTGGGCCGCGGCCGGGCTGACGCCGCTCCGGCCGTGGCGGCCCGCGCTGCACGCCGCGATCGGCGCCCTGCGGGCCAGGGCGTGATTCGGCGGGACACATCCGCGCGATCAGGTACTCGCGCATGTAGCCGTAGCCGCCGTGCAGCTGCACGCAGCGGTCGATCACCTCGCACTGCCTGTCGGTCAGCCAGTACTTGACCATCGCGGCGTCCGCGTCGTCGAGCTCGCCCTTCAGGTGCTGCTCGATGCAGTGATCCAGGAACACCTGGCACGTCCGGGCGATGGTCCGGCACTCCGCCAGCTCGAACGCGGTGTTCTGGAACTCGAACAGGCTGTGCCCGAACGCCTGCCGCTCCTTCGTGTAGCGGACGGTCTCCTCGACCGCGCGCTCCATCGCGCCGGCCGCCTGCGCGCCGATGATCAGCCGCTCCTGCACCAGCTGCGCCATCAGCTGCGCGAAGCCCTGCCCCTCGCTCCCGCCGAGCAGGTTCGCCACCGGCACCCGCACGTCGGTGAACGACAGCTCGGAGGTGTCGGCGCCGTGCTGGCCGACCTTGTCCAGCACCCGCCCGACCGCGAAGCCGGGGCAGTCGCGCAGGTCGACGATGAGCAGGGACACGCCCTTGGCACCGGCCTTGGGGTCGGTCTTGACGGCGAGCACGATGACGTCGGCCGACGAGCCGTTGGTGATGAAGGTCTTCGAGCCGTTGACCACGTACGTGTCGCCGTCGCGGATCGCGGTGGTCTTGATGGCCTTGAGGTCCGAGCCGGCGCCCGGCTCGGTCATGCCGATCGCGCCGAGGATCTCACCGGTGGCCATGCCGGGCAACCAGGTCCGCTTCTGCTCCTCGCTGCCGTACTCGAGGATGTAGTGGGCGACGATGCCGCTGTGCACCGAGATGCCCAGTGCGAGGTCACCCGAGTAGCCCTGCGCCTCGAAGACGGCCAGATCGTGGGCGAAGGTGCCGCCCCCGCCGCCGTACTCCTCCGGCACCGAGCACAGCAGCAGCCCGAGCTTGCCTGCGGCGAGCCACACGTCGCGATCGATGCGCCGCTGCGCGTCCCACTTCTCGGCGCGGGCCATCACCTCGCGCTCGAAGAAGTCACGGGCGAGTTCGGAGACCGCCTGTACCTCGTCGTCGTGCCAGGACGGCACGTGCTTCTTGACCATCGGTGTCCTTCAGCCTTCCGTCGCGTGTGACCGAATGTCACACCGCTCCACTTCGATCGAACTCATGTGACATTCGGTCACGTGGTGCGCAGCTCGCGCTTGAGCAGCTTGCCACTCTGGTTGCGCGGCAACGTGTCCACGAACCGGACGAGCTTCGGCACCTTGAACGGCGCGAGCCGCTGCTTGACGTGGTCGATCAGCTCGCGCTCGTCGACATCCGCGCCGTCGCGCAGCACGACGACGGCGGTGACGGCCTCGATCCACTTCTCGTCGGGCGTGCCGATGACCGCCACCTCGGCGACGGCCTCGTGGGTGTAGAGCGCGTCCTCCACCTCGCGGGAGGCGACGAGGATGCCGCCGGTGTTGATGACGTCCTTGATGCGGTCGACAACGGTGATGTAGCCCTCGGCGTCGCGCGTGACGAGGTCGCCGGAGTGGAACCAGCCGTCGCGGAACGCTTCCGCGGTGGCCTCCGGGTTGTCCCAGTAGCCCAGGCACAGCTGCGGCGACCGGTACAGCACCTCGCCGGACTCACCGTCGGGCACGTCGTTGCCGTCGGCGTCGACGACGCGGGTCTCGACGAACAGCACCGCCCTCCCGCACGACGACGGCCGGTCCTCGTGCTCCTCCGGGCGCAGAACCGTTGCCAGCGGACCGATCTCGGATTGACCGAAGCAGTTGTAGAACCCCAGGTCGGGGTAGCGCCCGCGGAGCCGGTTCAGCACGGTGACGGGCATGATCGACGCGCCGTACTGGGCCTTGCGCAGCGACGACAGATCGCGGGTCTCGAGGTCGGGGTGGTTCGCCAGCGGCACCCACACCGTGGGGGCGAGGAACAGCGAGCCGATGCGCTCGGACTCGACGAGCCGGAGGATCTCCGGGATGTCGGGGGCGGGCAGCAGCGTGATCGTGGCACCGACGGCCAGGTACGGCATCATGAACACGTGCATGCCGGCCGAGTGGTAGAGCGGCATGCAGACCAGCGGATTGTCGTCCGCAGTCAGGTCCAGCGCGACGATCGACGAGGTGTACTCGTGCACCAGCGCCCGGTGGGGCATCATGGCGCCCTTGGGCTTCGACGTGGTGCCGGAGGTGTAGAGCAACTGCACGAGGTCGGCGTCGGAGACGGTCACGTCGAGTTCCGGAACCTCGCCCGCGCACGCGGCGGTGAGCAGCGAGTCGTCGGCGTCGCGTAGCGGCAGGACGTGTTCGGCCGGGACGTCGGCGAGCACCTGCTCGAGGTTGCCGGCCAGGGCGGGGTCGACGAGGACGGCACGCGCCCCGGACTGACCGAGCAGGTAGCTCAGTTCCTCGCCGCGCAGCGCGTAGTTGATCGGCACGTGTACCAGGCCGGCCCGGGCGACGGCGAGGTACCCGACGACGTAGGCGTCGGAGTTGGTGCCGTACGCGGCGACGCGATCGCCCTGGTCCAGGCCCAGCGCGCGCAGCCGGGCGGCCGCCCGGGTGACCGCGTCGTCGAGTTCACGGTAGGTGAGGGTGCGGTCGCCGAACCGCAGGGCGGTGCGGTGGGGGAAGCGGGCGGCGCTGCGGTGCAGCACGCCGTCGACGGTGTTCGCGCGCGGGTCTGAGCTCATGATCGGACACGTTATAGGACGTCCAACCAATGGTCCAGACTTAACGCTCGATAAGCCTAGCGGCCCTGCCATACGGGACGGCGCTTCTCCACGAACGCGGTCATGCCCTCCTGCGCGTCGCAGATCATCGCGTTGGTCGCCATGGTCTCGGCCATCGCCTCGTAGGCCTGTTCCTGCGGCAGCTCGATCTGCCGGTAGAAGGCCTCCTTGCCGATCCGCACCGTCGCCGGCGACGCCGAGACGATCTTCGCGGCCAGCGCGGCGGTCTCGGTTTCCAGCGCCGCCGGGTCGACGACGAAGTTGACCAGCCCCCAGTCCGCGGCCGTCTCCGCATCGATGGTTTCGCCCGTGAGCAGCATCTGCATGGCCCGCTTGCGCCCCACCGCGCGGCTGAGCGCGACCATCGGCGTGGAGCAGAACAGGCCGATCTTCACCCCCGGGGTGCCGAACACCGCGTCCGACGACGCGACCGCCAGGTCGCACGACGCCACCAGCTGGCACCCGGCCGCGACGGCCGCACCCTGCACCGACGCGATCACCGGCTGCGGCACCGACTGCACGGTCTGCATCATCTCGGTGCAGGTGTCGAAGATGACCCGCTCGTCCTCGAGGGTGCGGCCGATCATCTCGCGCAGGTCGTGACCGGCGGAGAACACCGGCCCCTCGGCGCGGATCACGATCACCCGGGTCGCGGACTCCGCGGACAGCGCGCGCAGTCCCATCGTGACCTCGCGCATCGCCGCCGCGGACAACGGGTTTCGCTGATCGGGACGGTTCAGGGTGAGCAGGCCGATGCCGGAGGCCTCGTCGACGGCGATGAGAACGGCGGCGGGCTGGTCGGTGCGCGTGTCGGTCATGTGCTCCTGCCTACACGACCCCGACGGGGGTGGCCACCCCCCGAACGTGGGTGAGCAGTCGCAGCAGCGCGGCCGCCACCTCGTCGGCGCGCTCGACGATGAGCGAGTGCCCCGCGCCGTCGACCCGCACCAGTTCGGCGGCCGGCAGCCGCGCGGCGATGGCCCGCGAATGCGCGAACGGGGTCAGCTCGTCGGCCGACCCGCCGACCACCAGGACCGGGATCGCCGCGAGCACGGCCAGCGCCGCCGACTCGTCCAGCACCGCGAACGCCGCCAGGAAACGCGAGAGCGTCACGATCGACGTCTCGTTCGTCAGGGTCGTCGCCAGCGAACGCGCCCACGAATCCGTGGTGCCGCGACGGACCACCGGCGCGCACATCCGCCCGCCGACGCGCATCGATCCCTGCATCACCCGCGGCGCCCGTCGCACCGCGCGGTGCAGCACGGATACCGCCGGGTGCCGCAGGTAGCGGCCGAGCCCCAGGTCGGCCAGGCCGCTCGCCGCGGTCGCGACGAGCGCGGCGGCGACGACGCGGCTGCCGATCGCCTCCGGGTACAGCCGTGCGTAGGCCATCGCCACCATCCCGCCCATCGAGTGCCCCGCCAGCACCACGGGCCCGCGGGGCACGACGGTGCGCAGCACGGCGTCGAGGTCGTGGGCGAGCTGCTCGATGGTGTACGTCTCGGGCGCGCCGACCCCCGACCGGCCGTGACCGCGCTGGTCGTAGGCAACGATTCGGATCGCCGCGCCGGCCTGCCCGGCAAGGCGCTCGCGCACCGCCGACCAGCTGTCGGTGCGCAGGCAGTGCCCGTGCACCAGCACGACCGTGACGGGCGCGTCGGCGGGTCCGTGCACCCGCACCGACAGGGGCAGGCCGTCGTCGGCGGCGACGGTCACCCGACGCAGATCCGGTCCAGGCATCGCGGCCTCCCAGCGGTCGATCTGCCCGGAATGTCGTCGGTGCCCGACGGGGACGTTACCGCCGCGACCGAATCGTGACGACGCTCGGCGCCGAACCGATCGGCACGGAACTGCCGCACGGTTCCCGGACAGTGGCGCGCTCGATTCGCGGTCGACCGCCCGGCGCGGATCCGGCACTCAGCGTGGGGCGAGGGCCCGGATCATCTCCGTAGGATCGCCCGCGGTGGTCATCGCGATCACGGGGGTGGTCACACCCGCCTCGACGTACCGTTCGATGTGCTCCCGGCACGCCTCCGGCGGCCCGTGCACGACCAGCTGGTCCACCACGTGATCCGGGATCGCGGCGAGGGCCGCCGACCGCTCCCCCTCCCCCCACAACCGCCACATGCCCTCGAAATCCTCGCTGCGGCCCAGGAATTCGTGGAAGGCGCGGTAGACGGGGACGTTCATGTAGGCGGCGATCATGCGACGGCCGATGCTGCGGGCGGTCTCGGCGTCGAAGCCGGGCAGCACGAAGATGCGGGCGACGATCTCCTTGCCCGCTCCACCCTCGTGCACGTACGGCGCGACGGTGCGCACGTCGTCGGCCGAGAGCCAGTTGACGATCGCACCGTCGGCCTCGCGTCCGGCGAGGCGCAGCATGCCGGGCCGCAGGGCGGCGAGCAGCAGGGGCGGGGCGGGATCGGGGACGAGGCCGGCCCGGAACCCGCTGACCTCGAACGTGTCGTACTTGTGGGTGACCTTCTCACCGGCGAGCGCGGCGCGCAGGAACTGCAGCGTGTCGCGGGCCCGCTTGAACGGCTCCTCGAACGGGGTGCTGTTCCACTTCTCGACGATCACGTTGGACGAGGTTCCGACGCCGAGGACGAAGCGGCCCGGGGCGGCGGCGGCGAGAGTGGCCGCGGAGATCGCCAGGGTGGCCGGGCCGCGCGTGAACACCGGGACGATCGCGGTGCCCAGGCGCAGCGTCGGTGCCCACACGCTCGCCAGCGCCAGGGGCGTGAAGGCGTCGGCCACGCTGCTCTCGGACGACCACACGTCGGTGTAGCCGAGGTCGGGCAGTTCGGCGATCAGGTTTCGCTGATCCGGCAGGGAAATGCCGTCGAGAGGGATAGTCAGGCCCCAACGGCGCGGCGTCGCATCATCGCTCATACGCCACACCTTAGGCTGCGCCGGTGCGTCCTTCGGGCTGCCACGACCGCCCGAAGGACACACCGGTCCGTATGCTGGGCCGTTGTGCAGGTCTCTCAGCTCTGGCGTTACCCGGTCAAGTCGTTCGGCGGCGAGCAACTGCAGTCGGCGGCGATCGAGTCCGACGGGCTGCGCGGCGACCACATGTGGGCGGTGATCGACGCCGAGACCGGCACCGTCGCGTCAGCGAAGAAGGTGCGGGCCTGGTCGCGGCTGCTCGAGTGCCGTGCCCGCCTGCTCGACGACGCCGACCCGTCGGATCCGTCCGTCCTCGAGATCACGCTGCCCGACGGCCGGTGCACCCGCGGCGACGACCCGCGCACCCCCGGGCTGCTGTCCGAGCTGACCGGGCGTGCGTTGACCCTGGAGGCCCGCCCCCGCACCTACGACGAGGCGCCGTTGCACCTGCTCACGACGGCCGCCGTGGAGGCGCTCGGCACGGGCGACACGGCCGGTGTCGCGCTGCGCCGCTTCCGGCCCAACCTCGTGGTCTCGACCGGCGACACCGGATTCGTCGAGGACGACTGGCTGGGCCGGCGTGTCGAGGCCGGTTCCGTCGCGCTCGTGCCGACGCAGCGCACGGCGCGGTGTGTGATGGTGACGCTGCCGCACCAGGAGGTGCCGGCCCGGCGCGACATGCTGCGCACCGTCACCGACCGCAACCGCGTCCCGAACCGGGCGGGCGGCAAGCCCGCCCCCTACATCGGCATCTACGCCGACGTGGCATCGGACGGCGTTCTGGCCGTGGGTGATTCGCTGATCGTCCGCTGAAACGGATCCGCGCGCCGACCGGACGTCGACGCGCGGAATGCACCGCGCCGCTGTCGAACCGGCGCGCGGATCCGGGGAGAGTCGGCTCAGCGGCCGGCGTCCTTCGCGGGCAGGATGCGGGTGCGGACCTCGCCGAAGCCGATGCGGGTGCCGTCCGGACCCGGCGCGGTCGCGGAAATCGCGATCTCGTCGCCGTCCTCGAGGAAGGTGCGGGTCTCGTCGCCGACCTGAACCGGTTCCTTACCGCCCCAGGTGAGTTCGATGAACGCGCCGCGCTGGTCCTTCTCCGGCCCGGAGATGGTGCCGGATCCGAACAGGTCGCCGGTGCGGGTGGCGGCACCGTTGACGGACGTGTGCGCGAGCATTTGCGCCGGCGACCAGTACATCTGGGCGTACGGCGGACGCGAGACGACGTGGCCGTTCCATTCGACCTCGAGATCGATGTCCAGGCCCCACTTCTCGGTGCCCTTCAGGTACGGCAGCGGCTCCGGGTCCTGCACCGGGGTGTCGACGCGGGCGGCCTCGAGTGCGGCCAGCGGCACGACCCACGGGGAGATCGAGGTCGCGAAGGACTTGCCGAGGTTCGGGCCGAGCGGCACGTACTCCCACGCCTGGATGTCACGGGCCGACCAGTCGTTGAGGATGACGGCCCCGAAGCAGTGGTCGGCGAACTCGTCCGGGGTGATCGACGATCCCATCGGCGAGCCGACACCGACGACGAAGCCCATCTCGGCCTCGATGTCGAGACGGATCGACGGACCGAAGACGGGCGCCGGATCGTTGGGGCCCTTGCGCTGGCCACACGGGCGCACGATGTCCACGCCGGAAACGACGACGGTGCTCGACCGGCCGTGGTAGCCGACCGGCAGGTGCTTCCAGTTCGGCATCAGCGGCGACGGGTTGTCGGGCCGGAACAGCCGTCCGAGGTTCGACGCGTGGTTCTCCGACGCGTAGAAATCGACGTAGTCGGCGACCTCGATCGGCAGGTGCAGTTCGACGTCCGCGACCGCGTGCACGGCCTCGGCGGGCACGTCCCCGGTGACCAGGCTCTGCAGCGCGGCGCGAACCTCGTCCCAGCGGGCGCGGCCCTGCGCCATGAAGGCGTTGAGGGTGGGCTCGGCGAAGGCGGGGTCGTCGAACACGACGGAGAGGTCGAGGACGGAGTCACCGACGCGCACACCGACGCGGGGCTCCGTTCCGGCCGTGGAGAACACACCGTAGGGCAGGTTGTTCGCGCCGAAGAGCGAACCTTCCGGAATGTCGATGACGGTCATGCAAGGGATCCTTCGGTGATCGGGGACATCGTCGACGGGGCCAGGCCGACCTCGACGAGATCGGCGAGCGGCTCCGCAATGCTGCAGGTGCCGAACGAGCGGAAGCTGTTGCGCAGCTCTTCGATTCGAGCAGGCGACAGGTCGCGCAGTCGGGCGGCGAGGCCGGCGCCGTCCCGGTCGGCGAGCACCGCCGCGACGGCCGCGGTGTCCGCACCGTCGAGCACGGCGTCGACGGCGGCGAGCACGTTGAGGAATCCGTGCTGTTCGAATCCGGTGTGCGGGTCGGTGTTGCGGACCGCGTGGTGCAGGCCCGCCGTGGCCTTGAACGGGACCTTCGTGCGGACCACGGTCGAGAGCGCGTCGGCGAGTTCCCGTTCGTCGGGGTACGCCTCCGCGACGACCCCGCCCGTGCGGAACTTCGCCGCGTAACGCGACCCCACGAGTCCCTGGAGGATCTCGGCGCGGCGCTCGTCG
>NZ_WVTE01000271.1:0-28871 GCF_009939605.1 Rhodococcus sp. YH1
CCACCACCTCGCTGCCCGAGCAGATCGGCGGCAGCCGCAACTGGGACTACCGGTACATCATCTGCAGGTCCGCCGGATTCCCGGCCACCGCCCGCACCAGCCAGTTCCGCCAGGCCCGGGCTTCGGCGACGAATCCGCAGCCGAGAAGGGCCTGCAGGGTGAAGGTGGCGTCCCGCAGCCAGCAGTACCGGTAGTCCCAGTTGCGGCTGCCGCCGATCTGCTCGGGCAGCGAGGTGGTGGCCGCGGCCAGAATCCCCCCGGTCGGCCGGTAGGTCAAGGCCTCGAGCGTGATCAGGGAACGGTGCACGGCCTCGGGGTACTCACCGGTGTAGTCGCACCGCTCGATCCACTCCGTCCAGTACGCCTGGGTGTCGGCGATCGCCTGCAGGGCGTCGAGCGGGCGGGGGGTGTGCCCGTAGGACAAGGCATAGGTCAGCACGAACGGGACGCTCTCGCCGGCGCGGACCTCGAACTGCGCGGTGGTTCTCATGTCGTGGCCGTGCAACGGCACCGGGGTGCGCAGCCAGGCCGCATCCGGCCCGGCGACCGCGGTCAGGGATCCGGGCACGCGGCGCACCCACGGGACGACGTGACCGTAGTCGAACCGCAGCCGCAGCTCGGTGTTCATCCGCACCGACCCGGCCAGGCCTTCGACGACTCGGACGACGTCGGCGGCCTCGGCCCGCACCGGCATGCAGTCGGTGACCCGCACCGTCCCGGTGGCGGTGACCCACTCGGTGTCCAGGACGAGAGTGTCGCGGCGGTACGCCCGCCGGGTGCACAGACCGCCGTCGGTGGGGGCGAGCAGCCATCGTCCGGCCTCGTCGTCACCGAGCAGCGCCGCGAAACACGCCGGGGAATCGAACCGGGGCAGGCACAACCAGTCGATCGAGCCGTCCCGGCCCACCAGCGCGGCGGTGTGCAGATCACCGATCAACGCGTAGTCCTCGATGCGCTGTTGCATCACCCGTCGACCTTCCCGATGTTCCGGCCCACGGCCCCTGCCGGTGCGCACGATGCCCGACCGTGGCCGCGGCGCCGCCGACCGGGGCGCGCTGTGCCCGTCCAGTATGCCGAGCCCGACAGAACCGGCGGGCGGGATCGGTCGACCTGGTGGCGGTACACGCCGGCGAGCCGATCATCGAAAGATGCTGCCGGCGATGATCGCCGGGGTGGGTGGCGCTCGGTACTCTCCGTGCAACCCCCCGCGCCGGTGAGGCCGATCGTTGCCACCGGATCCGGGATGGAATGGCGACGGCTGACCTTGGCAACCGTGACGCCCGGCCGGGCGCGTCACAAATCCAGGACCAGAGTGGGGCTGTGGGCGCGGGAGATGCACGGATACATGACCCCGAGCCGATCCTTGCCCGGGGTGTGCGGCACCGCGTCGAGATGCTCGACCTCGCCGGCCAATACCCGAGTCTCGCACGCCCCGCACACGCCCTCCCGGCACGAGGCCATTACCGGTACACGAGCGTGCTCGAGCGCTTCGAGCACGGACTGGCTCTCCGACACGTGCACGTGACGATTGCTGCGGCTGCAGGTGACATCGATCGGCCGACGCGGACCAGGGGACTGTCCCGGTGCCGCGGTGAACCGTTCGATGTGCAGGCGTTCGGGCGATACCCGGGCGACGACCTCGGCGGTCATCGCCGCGGGGCCGCAGCAGTACACCGCGCCGGCGGTGGCGGCGGCGAGGATGGGGGCAAGGTCGAGGCGGCTGCCGGTTTCGTCGTGGGCATGGATACTCACGTTCTGCGGCCATCGCTGCTCGAGTTCCTCGCAGAACGCCATGGTGGCTCGGCTGCGACCGAGGTAGATCAGCCGCCATCGGCGGTGCGCCGGCAGCGATTCGATCATTGCCTTGATCGGGGTGATCCCGATGCCCCCGGCCAGGAAGAGATAGTCGTGTGCAGGTTCGAGCGGAAAGTGGTTCTCCGGCGGGCCGACGTACAGGACCGTGCCGGGGCGGGCGCTGGCGTGCAACCAGGAACTGCCACCGCGGGAGTGCGGCGCCCGGTGCACCGCGATCCGGTATCGGGTGCGGTCGGCGGGGTCGCAGCACAGCGAGTAACTGCGCTGGAGGCCGTGGGGCAGGTGCACGGTCACATGCGATCCGGGTGTCCACACGGGCAGCTCGCCCCCGTCGCGGGCGGTCAGGTCGATGCCGACGATGCCGGAGGCCAGCAGATGCGTAGCGCCTACGGTCATCGGCTGTGGTGCCGACCGCGGCCGCCGCGGTGTCCGACGGGACGCGGGGGGCCGACCGCCACCGGTCAGAACACGCGTCAGCACGGCCACCATCGTCGAGACCACCAGGATCAACGCGACAAGTCGATATCCCCAGGCGCCGGCGTCGGTGCCGGACCATCCGGCGTGGAACGTCACGAGCACCACTGCGGCATAGCTGCCGTAGTGCAGGCGCTTCCACCACCGCGGCGACATGCGTGCCCGGAGCAGCGAGGACCCGTAGACGGCGAGCAGGAGATAGAACGCCACGACGCCCAGGGCTACCGGCCAGGGCCGGTAGCCGGCGGAGAGCGGGACGAGCACGTCGGTGAGGGAGAACCGGGACCACGAGTCGAGCACGAGTGAGAACATGTGCAGGCCGGTCATGATCAGGGCGGTGCCACCGAGCCAGCGATGCAGATCCTGCAACCACGCCGGGTTGGCGACCGTCTGCGGGATTCGCGTCGACAGCAGCACTCCCCACAGCACCGCGACGGTCAGGGTGACCCAGGCGACGAGGGCGCTGGCGCGGGTGACGTACCACCACAGGTGCAGATCGCTCATTCGAAATCGCTCCAGTTCACGGAACGCCGTTGTCGCCGGTCGGCGGACAGCACCAGGGCGGCACCGCCGAGACGCGGGACCTGCCCCAGCAGGGCCTCGGGTTCTCGGACGAAGGCGAGCTTGGTCAAGGCCTCGGCCCGTGCGCCGCTGCCGGCGACGACGGTGGCGGTCACCGTCGAGGTGACAGCGCTGACGCCGGTGGCCGGGTCGATCAGGTGGTGGGCAGGACCGGTGGCGCCGGTCCACATGCGCACCAGGCGGCTCGAGGTGGCCACGGCCCCACGCGTCAACCGCACGACGGTCAGCAGCTCACCGGTGAAAGGGTCCTCGATGCCGATGGTCCAGGCGCCGCCGTCGGGCGCGGCTCCGGCGACGACGAGGTCTCCGCCGACTTCGACGAGGACGCCGTCGGCGCCGCGGTCGAGGACGAACTCGGTGAGCATGTCGGAGGCCAGTCCTTTGCCGAGCCCCCCGGGGTCGAGGGTGGTGCCGACAGAAAGCCGCACGAGAGGACCGTCGATGTCGATGTCGGTCATGGATCCCGGCCAGGTGGCGGTGTCGGGCAGCATGGTAGTCCGGGTCGGGTCGGTGCTGCTGGTGGCGTAGCCGGCGGCGACCAGCTGCGGCAGCGTGGTCGGGTCGAAGGCGCCGTCGGTCAGCGCCCAAGCGCGGATCAGTTCGTGCACCAGGCGGACGGTGCAGGAGCGGACCTGCACCGGTCGCCCCTGCGCCCAGTTCAGCCGCCAGACGTCGCTGGTGTCGAGGAACCGGCTCCACGCCTGTTCGAGTTCGTCCAGCAATGCGAAGCAGTCGTCGACGAGACCCGGTGGCCCGCCGACCACCGTGATCGCCGCGGTGCCGCCCATAGCGGGGCGACGGTCCTGCCGGACGGCCCGCGTCGTCGTCGCCTCGCTGCCGGCTCGGGCGCCGGCCGCGCCGGCATGCGGAGGAGAAGCCATCTCAGCCGCCTGATCCGCGGGAGACGCCGTGTGGAGCAGTCGCGGCGCTGCGGCCGGGAGCCGGCGCGGGCACTGCGGCCGTGTCCGCTCGATCGGACACGCCGCCGGTGGCAGCGGTCGAGGAAGCGGCCCCGCCGACCTGGCCGGGGTCGGCGCCGGAGTCGGCGAAGCGATCGGGGGCATTGGCGGCCATGGCGGACACGATGGCGAGCACGGCACCGCCGGACAGGATCGAGGCGGTGATCTTGGACCGATGCGCCGGCGACCGCCCCGACAGGCGCGGGTCAGTCGTCGGGTTCATGCTCGGTCCTGTCCGGCTCCTCGTGATCCTCGCTCGACGGCGGTTCGTGTTCGCGCGTCGGTACCGCCGTGCGGGTCGACGTGGGGGTCGTTGCCGGAGTCGGGGCGGAGATGCTCGGTGCCCCGGAAGTGGGACTGCTGGGGACGAGTACCTCGTTCGCGCGTCCGATGTCACTGTTCGAGGAGGTGCTCAGGATCCGGGTGTTGACGGCCAGGGCGGCTGCTCCGATCGCCAGGACAAATAGCACGGCAACAGCCACCGCCACTTTCGATCTCATGTCTTCACCGTAGGGACGGATCGGCGAAGGATGGTCCCGCAAAGATCCAAGATTCGTCCAAGATCACTCGAGGGTTCGTCCCCCGGCGGTGGTCGGATCGACGCCCGGCTCGGTGCGAGCCGATAATTCGGGGCATGCAGGTGCTCGTGGTCGAAGACGACGAATCCGTCGCCGCCGGGGTGTGCGACGGGTTGACCCGAGCGGGGTTCGACGCCCGGTGGGTGGCTACCGGCGCCGATGCCGTCGCGGCGGTTTCCGAGTCGGGCCCGGAGTTCGTCCTGCTCGATCTGGGGCTACCGGACATGGACGGCACCGACGTCTGTCGCACCATTCGCGCCCGGTCGCCGATTCCGATCATCGTGCTCAGCGCCCGCGGGGAGGAAATCGACCGGGTCCTGGCATTGGAATTGGGCGCCGACGACTACGTGGTCAAACCGTTCGGAATGCGCGAACTCATCGCCCGTATCCGCGCCGTCGGACGGCGGGTCGGCGCACCCGGGGAGACAGCCCACGAGCACACCGGCATCCGCACGATCGGGGGCCTGACCCTCGACCGCCGTACTCGACGGGTGCACCTGAAGGAACGAGAGATCCACCTGACGCCGAAGGAATTCGATCTGCTCAGCTACCTGTCCGAGGATCCCGGTGCGGTGTACCGGCGCTCGGACATCCTGCACCAGGTGTGGGGTGCCAACTGGTACGGCACCACCAAGACCGTCGATGCCCATGTGGCCGCCCTCCGTAAGAAGCTCGGCGACCCCTGCTGGATCGAAGCAGTCCGCGGGGTCGGCTTCCGGCTCGGGGATCGTCCGTGAGATGGCGGTTGATGGCCGCGTTCATGGCCGTCACCTTCGTCGTGGTGGTAGTACAGGACGTCCCGCTCGGCAACTACCTGATGCAGGTCGAACGCGAACGCATCACCACCTCCCTCGAGCGGGACGCGTTCTTGCTCGCCGGCCGCAGCGAGGACACTCTCGAAGCCAGGACCGGAATCGATCCGGCACTGGCCGCCGACACCCGGCGCTATCACCGTGCCAGCGGCGCCCGGGTGGTGATCGTCGACGCCGACGGCACCGCCGTGCTGACCTCCGACGACGACCAATCCAGCGCCGGCGCCTCCTATCTGTCCCGCCCAGAGATCAGTGCGGCACTGTCGGGACAGATCACCTCGGGCCAACGCCGTTCGGACAGTCTCGGCACGGACCTGCTGTACGTGACGGTCCCGGTTCTCAGCGGCGAGAGCGTCGTCGGCGCTGTGCGGCTGACCTACCCAGCCCAGGTGGTGACCGACCAGGTCCACCGGCAACTACGCATGCTCTGGCTCGTCGCCGGCATCACCGTGCTCCTGGCCGGAATCGTGGCCGTCCTCATCGCCGGCCCCGTCACCCGTCGTTTGCAGCAGCTGCGCCGCACCACCGAACAACTCGCCGAAGGCGACCTGGCGGCACGCACCCCCGAGCACGCCGGGGCGCCGGAGATCCGCAGCCTGGCTCGCTCGTTCAACCGGATGGCCGACCGGCTCGAGTACCTGCTGCGCCAGCAACGCGCGTTCGCCGGCGATGCCTCCCACCAGTTGCGCACCCCGTTGACCGCCCTGCGCCTGCGCCTCGACAGCGCAGCCGACCTCGTCGAGTCCGATCCCGATGCTGCCCGCAGCACCCTCGCCTCGGCCCAGGACGAGGCCCTGCGGCTACAGCACATCATCGATGCACTCCTGGTGCTCAGCCGCGCCGACGACGCCGGCACCGCACCCCAGCAGATCGACCTGGCCGAGATCGCGCGCACGCGCGTCGAACAATGGGCACCGCTCGCCGACGAATCCGACGTCCGGCTCACCGTGACAGCACCCACGGCCGCGCCCACGTTCGCCGTGCCCGGCGCCGCCGAGCAGATCATCGACAACCTCCTCGACAACGCCCTGGCAGTGTCCGACCCCGGCTCCACCATCGAGGTCACCGTCGCCCCGGTCGCCGCCGCCGATGTCGTCGACTTGCACGTCCTGGACCAGGGCCCCGGCCTGTCCCCGCAGGACTGCCTCCGGGCCTTCGATCGGTTCTGGCGCGCCCGCACCGACACCGAAGGCAGCGGACTGGGCCTGGCCATCGTCGCGCAACTTGCCCGTGCCAGCGGAGCCACCGCCGAGCTGCTACCTCGCACCCCGAACGGGGGCCTCGATGCCCATGTCCGGTTTCGTGCGCCCGCGTGCCGTTAGCAGAACTGCACCACCGACCCCGCAGGGACCACGTGCATCGACGAAGAACGCGTGTGCACACCCTCGCACCACCGTGCCGGTAGCTGTCGGTGACAGCGGAGCAGTGCTCCGTGGCGGCGATGGGCGAGAGCGTTCGAAATCCCACCGGTTTCCCACCATCCACATCGAAACCGGACATCGGAATCGGTGCCGCCCGTTTCTCACCACTGCCGTCCACCCAGTCCTACCGGCCTGCCTGGATGGTTCGGTGCCCGCCGGGAAAAGCCTGAATTCGCTTGCCTCATAATCGATTCGGTCGCGAATTTGGGCCCGACCGGCCCGCCGTTTTCCCGGCCCGGAAGTCGGCACCGGGCGCTCGGGCCGGACGAAACGTGGACGGTGGCGGCGCAGGTGCCGGCGGACCCTCCGGGATTTCGACCGTCACACTCCCTGGAGCCGGATCTGCTGGAAGGCGACGGCATGCTGCACGCCGATGCGCGCTCCGGCCGCCGCGGTGAACTCGTGCAGGAATGCCGCGGGATCGAAGTCCCGGCCCAGTCCGTCCAGATAGGACCGGTGGGCGCGCAGTGACTCGATACCGGCGTCGAGGCTCTCGGTGACGTCGACGGCGTGCGAAGGCTGGTTCGCGCCCATGAGGTACACGAGGCCGACCTCGTCCCACGGTGGCAGGTTCTCGTCGAGCAGCTCGGGGAAGATCCAGCGGTTGCCGGCGTCGCGCGCGGCGTCGAGCACCGCGACGCCCACGGCGCGGTGGTCGGCCTGGTTGATGATCCGACCACCGTTCAGGCCGTAGGTCGGCTCGTATGTGGCGGTGATCAACACCTCCGGACGGAACCGCCGGATCTCGCGGGCTATGGCGCGGCGCAGGCCGAGTCCGTATTCGACGACACCGTCGCGGTATCCGAGGAACGTCACGTCCTCGACGCCGACCACGGCGGCGGCGTCGAGTTGCTCGCGGCGTCGCAGCGGTGCCGCCTCGGCGGGAGTACGGCCGTCGATGCCGGCCTCGCCGTCGGTGGCGATGACATAGGCCACCGACTTGCCCGACCGGGTCCAGCGGGCGATGGCGCCGGCGGCGCCGTACTCGAGGTCGTCGGGATGGGCGACGACGGCCATTGCGCGGTTCCAGTTCTCGGGCAGCGGGGCCAAAGTGGTGTTCATGACGGCACCTTTCGTGACAGTGGCTGGGTCTTCTTTCCGACGTTGCAGCGGCGCGAGGGACGCATCCTCGGGGCGCGGGTGCCGATGGGTGCGTCCGTCGGGGGCGGCAGTCGTCAGTAGGGAGGACACACGGTGACGAGAATCCGCGGTGGATTCCCGGCCGGTGTCCCGATTTCGAGGAGTGACCACCATGCCTGCTACCCGAGTCCAGCTCGCTCTCAACGTCGAGGACATCACCGCGGCGACCGAGTTCTACACCGCGCTGTTCGGGGTGTCCCCGCACAAACAGCGCCCCGGGTACGCCAACTTCGCGATCGAGGATCCCCCGCTGAAGCTGGTGCTGATCGAGAATCCCGGTGCGCGCGAACGCCTGAACCACCTGGGGATCGAGGCGGCCGGCTCCGAGGAGGTGTCCGGAGCGCTGGCCCGGTTCCGCGCCGCCGGTCTGACCGCCACGGTGGCCGAGCAGGATCTGTGCTGCCATGCCGTGCAGGACAAGGTGTTCGTCGACGCGCCGGACGTGCCCAACGGGTGGTGGGAGTACTACGCCGTCACCGACGACAACCCCGCCAACCCGGACGGGCTGACGGGCTCGGCGTGTGCGGTTGCGTGCGCGAGTGAGGACAGCCCGGTCGCGGGTGCCTGCTGCGGCTGACAGCACTCGCCCCGGTGGGCCGTCCTGCGACGGCACACCGGGCGCGCCGGATCAGCGGGGGCTGCCGGCGCAGCGGCAGTCGGTGGGGGCGGTGTAGTCCATCGGCATCCCGTGGGCATCGAGGGTCAGCGCGCAACACCGTCCGAGCAGCTCGGCCAGCTTCCGCCGGCCGCGTTGGACGCGGGACTTCATTCCGGACACGGATACGCCTTCGAGGGCGGCGGCGTCGGCCTGGGTCAGTCCTTCGAGGTCGGTCAGCTCGACGGCTCGGCGCTGCTCGGGGGGGAGCCCCTCGAGCAGCGGGCGCAGGCAGGTGGCCAGCTCCCGCAGCGTGGTCGCCGCGTCGTCGTCCCACTCCTGCCCGGCCTGGTCGGGTGCATCGCCGGTGAGCGGCGCGAGCCGGTCCCGATCCCGGGCGGCCCGGCGGTAGTCGTCGATGATCGCGCTGCGGGCGATCCGATACACCCACCGGATCAGGTGCTCGCGGTCCTCGACACGGCCGAGGTTCTTGTGGACGCGCAGCAGGATCTCGCCGAGCACGTCGTCGGCGCGGTCCGGATCCGCGATCCGCCGGTGCACGAAGGCGCGGAGCTGCGCACCGAACTCGCGCCAGACGGCTTCGGTGGTCATGGCTTCGGTGGTCACGGCGTCCGCGCCGGCCGCGGAACTGGTCGATGCCCTGGTCATGGTCTGGTCCTCCGGGAAAGGGGCGCTGTACGGGCGGTGTCCCTCACAGACGACGGTACCGGCGAAAGGACGCAGGTCCCCTGCCGAAGTCGCCGGTGCCGGCACGCCCCGTCCGGGTCGGGTGTGCGTCCCCGCGGTGGCGGTGACGTCTGTGTGGATGCCAGTGCGGGGCACGGTCCCGCAACACCGGACGAAGGAGTAACCATGACCGGCACCGTGGAACGTGACGCCGACCGGCCGCTGAAGGCCAAGCACCGGGCACTGTGGGCGGCCGGGAACTATCCGGCGGTCGCGGCCGACCTGATCCCGACGTTCGGCCCGACGCTCGTCGCCGCGGCCGGGGTGACGGCGGGCCGGCGGGTGCTCGATGTGGGCGCCGGATCCGGCAACGCTGCCATCCCGGCCGCCGAACGGGGCGCGATCGTCACCGCCGCCGACCTGACGCCGGAGTTGTTCGTCGCGGGCCGCACAGCCGCGGCCGAGCGGGGCGTGGACCTCGAGTGGGTGGAAGCGGACGCCGAGGCCCTGCCGTTCCCCGACGGCAGCTTCGACGTCGTGCTCTCGAGCGTGGGGGCGATGTTCGCACCCCACCACCAGGCCGTCGCCGACGAGCTGCTCCGCGTGTGCCGGCCGGGCGGGACGATCGCGATGATCAACTGGACGCCGGAGGGCTTCATCGGTCAGCTGTTCCGGCTCATGGCCCCGTATGCGCCGCCACCGCCGCCCGGCGCTTCGCCGCCCCCGCTGTGGGGCGACGAGCAGCACGTCCGGGAGTTGTTCGGCGATCGGATTACCGACCTGAGCATGGATCGCCGAATCGTGGTGATGGACCACAGCGCGGATCCGACCGAGTTCCGCGAGTACTGGAAGCACAACTACGGTCCGACGATCGCGGTGTACCGGTTCAACGCCGTGGACCCCGACCGGACCGCAGATCTCGACCGGAAGTTCCTGCAGTTCCTCACCGACTGGAACCGGGCCGGGCAGCCCGGCCGGACCGCGTACGACGCCGAGTACCTGCTGCTCACCGCCCGCAAGAGGTAGCCGGCCCGGTCGGCGCGGGCGTTCACCGCAGCGCCACGCCGACCTCGTGCGGCCGCGGCAGTAGTGCCGAAGGGGAGAAGCAGCAGGGGTGCCGAAGGGAGAAAGCGAAGCCCCGCCGGCTTCGCGCGTCGTCGCCGGCGGGGCAGGGCCACTGTGCAGGGGGGATAGCGGCCGGATCCGAGCGTATTCGGCCTGCGGGGCGATGTGAAGTAGAACGGCCCATTCGGGTAGGGCATAAGGTCCCGATCGGTGCAATTCGGGCGACCGTCGGCGATGTGGCTCTCGCTTCGGGCTCGGTTCAACCCCGTTTCGTCCGCCGCCCCGCGTCGCGGACGTCCGTGTAGCTGTCCAGGATCTCGTGGATCTCGGCGATGGCCTTCCGGCGCGAGCCGGCATCCGCGATGCGCGCGAGCTGCTGTTTGAGGCTCACCGCAAGTTCGGCGTAGTCGTTCTGCCAATCGCGGCCGGTCAGGCGTGGCATATCCGCGCGGGCGGGGTGTATTCGCGTGGCCGGGGTGCCGGCCGCCAACAGGTAGCCTTCCCCCATCGCCGGGGTGATGATCGACAGCGAAGGGTCGACCTCCCGCACCAGTTCGGCCAGCGCAGCGACTGCCTCCGGTTCGCCGTGCGCGAGGAACAGGCTGCCCGACACGGGGCTGCGCGCCTTGATCCAGTCCAGCAGTTCGGTCTGATCGGCATGGGCGGAGTAGCTGTCGATCCGGCGGATCTGCGCTCGCACGTCGATGTCCTGACCCGAGATGCGGACGCGCTTCGCGCCGTCGAGGATCACGCGGCCCAGCGAGCCCTGCGCCTGGAAACCGACGAACAGGATCGTCGAATCCCGGCGGTGGAGATTGTGCTTCAGGTGATGACGGATGCGTCCCGCCTCGCACATGCCCGAGGCGGCGATGATGATCGCGCCCGACATGTCGTTGATCCGCTTGGAGACGGCAGCGTCGTCGACGTAGTGGATCGCGGGATGGCGGAAGATGTCCTTCCCCTCGAGGTCCTCGAGCTCGCCCGCATGCTCGGCGAACACCGAGGTGGCGCGGTTGGCGAGCGGTGAGTCGACGAACACCGGCACCGCGGGGATGCGGTTCTCGTCGGCGAGGTGTGCGATGTCGAGCAGCAGCTCCTGCGTCCGTTCCAGCGCAAAGGCGGGGATGACGAGATTGCCGCCGTGCCCGACGGCCCGGTGGATCTCCTCTTCGAGCAGGTCGCGTCGCTGGTCGATCGTCATCCGCACCCGAGTCCGATTGCCGTAGGTGGATTCGCAGACGACATGGTCCGATCCGGATGGGCCCTCGGGATCGGGGTGGAACGCCTTCTGCGCGGGGCCGAGGTCGCCGGAAAAGAGCAGGCGCACGCCCCCCGCCTCGATCTCCGCCGATGCGGCACCCAGGATGTGCCCCGCGTTCCACAGTCGCGCACGAAAGCCCGCGGCGGGCTCGAACCACTCCTCGAGTGCGACCGCACGGGTCTGCCCCCACGCGGCGAGCGCATCCTCCTCGGTGTAGAGCGGGACGAACCGCTTCTCGCGCGTGCGATCGCGCCGCCGGTTTCGCCGCTCGGCCTCGAATTCCTGGATGCGCCCGGCATCGGCGAGCATGAATTCCAGCAGGTCGGCGCTCTGGCCGGTGCAGAAGATCGGTCCGTCGAAACCCTGCGCCACCAGCTTGGGCAACAGGCCGCAATGATCGATGTGGGCATGGGTGAGGACGACGGCGTCGATCTCCTGCGGCGCGAACGCGAAGTTGCCGTGGTTCAGCTCCTCGAGGCTGCGTGAGCCCTGGAACAGGCCACAGTCCACCAGGATCCGTGTGTCGCCGAGGGCGACCTCCATGCACGAGCCGGTCACCGTCTTCGCGGCACCGTGGAAGACGAGAGTCGGATGTTGCCTCACGCGCAGCTCCTACGGAATCGCCCGCCGAAATTGCAGGTACGACAGCCAAGCTATCCGAACATCCGGGTCGGGCAGCCCTGCTTGGAAATCTCGCGGACTCGGCGGCGCCGGTCGGGCCCGGAGGTCTTCACCCACGGCGTCACCCCGGGCCGTGAATATCACCCCGGCTATCACCCTCGTCGGCCGTTACGTCCGCCGGCGGCCGGTCGATGGACATCGTGGTGGCGCCGGGCACCCCGACGCTCGGCGTCACCGCATACCGGACGCCCCCGCCTCGAGCAGACGGGGCGGGGGTGTTCGTCGCGTCAGTCCCGCGAGTTCGCGCACACGCCGGTGCGGAGTCGCTCGCCGCGTGCCGCACGGTGCGGTGACCGCCGTGGCCCGTTCGTCCGCCGCGGGGCGGACCGCGGCGACCGGTGCTCGGCTCTGAGGGCGATCGCTGCCCCGACAATCGTGGCAACCACCGCAGCAACGGCCACCCACGCGACGAGCAGCGACGCGATCACGTTCATGCCGTCTACACCGCTGCCGGACGGCCGAGGGTTACGCGGTTCCCGAGCTTCACCCTGCGATTCACCCTGGTCCGAGTCCTGTTCGCGCGGTCGGTCCGGTTTGCCCCGGCCGGCGGGGAGGGTTCGGTGACGGTGGGCAGAGCCCTGGGGGCGGTCCGGCTTTCGGCTGCCGTGTCCATGCGGAGTCCCCACCCGGGACCGGGCGGGGACCCGGCAGCGCGCCACACATAGAACCTGTTCCAATTTCGCCGTCTTGTGGCTATGGTCACATGCGTACACACGCACTGTGACGGAGGGCGATGCAGATGAAGACCAAGGGCGCGATCCTGTGGGGTCTCAACGAGCCGTGGTCGGTGGAGGAAATCGAGATCGGCGACCCGGTCGCGGGTGAGGTGCAGATCCGCATGGAGGCGGCGGGCATGTGCCACTCGGACCACCACATCGTCACGGGAGCGACGCCCATGCCGTCCTTCCCGGCGATGGGTGGCCACGAGGGGTCCGGTGTCATCACCAAGGTCGGCGAGGGAGTCGTGGGCCTCGAAGTCGGCGATCACGTCGTCCTGTCCTTCATTCCGGCCTGTGGCCGCTGCCCGTCGTGCGCCACCGGCCACTCGAACCTGTGCGACCTCGGCGCCGGCCTGCTCAGCGGCATGGCCATCTCCGACGGCACCTACCGGATCCAGGCGCGCGGCCAGAACGTGATCCCGATGTGCCTGCTCGGTACCTTCGCGCCCTACATGACGGTCAACCAGACCCAGGTCGTCAAGATCGACAAGGACATCCCGTTCGAGCTGGCCGCCCTCGTCGGCTGCGGCGTGCCCACCGGCTGGGGGTCGGCCACCCACGTCGCAGACGTCAAGCCCGGTGAGGCTGTCGCCGTCATCGGCATCGGGGGTGTGGGGATGAGCGCGCTGCAGGGCGCCGTCGCATCCGGGGCGCGGCAGATCTTCGCGATCGACCCCGTGCCGTGGAAGCGGGAGCAGGCCCTGAAGTTCGGCGCGACGCACGCCTACGCGTCGATGGCCGAGGCGCTCATGCCGATCATGGAGACCACCTGGGGCCGCATGGCGGACAAGACGATCATCACCGTGGGCGAGATGCGCGGCGAATACGTCGAGGAGGCCCTGCAGCTGACGGCGAAGAACGGCCGCTGCGTGGTCACCGCGATGGGGCACATGACGGACATGGACGTGAAGCTGAACGCGTTCCTGTTCGCGATGCTGCAGAAGGATCTGCAGGGCAACATCTTCGGCGGCTGCAACGCGCGGGTCGACATCCCCAACCTGCTGGCGATGTACAAGTCCGGACAGCTCAACCTCGCGGACATGGTCACCCGCACCTACACCCTCGAACAGATCAACGACGGCTACCAGGACATGCTCGACGGGAAGAACATCCGCGGCGTCATCAAGTACACCGACGCCGATCGGTGATCGCGCGGTAGCCTGCGCCGTCTTCTAGGCTGGGTACGTGAACAGCCTGGACGCGATCTCCGACTGGCCCGTCGACCACGCCGCCGCCGCGGTTCTCACCCGCGGCGGCGGTGTCGTCGCCGGGCACGGCGACCAGTTGCGGCTCTACCGTCTCGCGTCGGTCACCAAGCCGCTCGTCGCCTACGCGGTTCTCGTCGCCGTGGAGGAGGGTGCGGTCGAGCTCGATCAGCCCGCCGGTCCGGCGGGATCCACCGTCCGCCATCTGCTGGCACACGCGTCGGGACTCGCCTTCGACGAACGCCGGGCGCAGGCCGAGCCCGGGCGCAGACGGATCTACTCGAGCGCGGGCTTCGAGATCCTCGCGGAGCTCGTCGCGGGTGAGACCGGCATCCCGTTCCCCGAATACCTCACCCAGGCCGTCTTCGAGCCGCTCGGCATGCGGGAATCGTCGCTGCCGGGACCCGCCGGGCACGGGGGACAGTCGTCGCTCGCCGACCTGACGCACTTCGCCGCGGAGCTGCTCGCGCCCCGCCTGGTGTCCGCGCAGACTCTCGCGGAGGCGACCCGGGTGCAGTTCCCGGGGCTCGACGGGATCGTGCCCGGATACGGCATGCACAAGCCCAACGACTGGGGGCTCGGGTTCGAGATCCGCGGCCGGAAGAACCCGCACTGGACCGGTTCGGCCAATTCGCCCGAAACGTACGGGCACTTCGGCCAATCCGGTACATTCCTGTGGGTCGATCCCCGCGCGGAGATCGCGTGTGTCGCGCTGACCGACAGGGCTTTCGGTGACTGGGCCAAGCCGCGGTGGCCGGCCCTCGCGGACGACGTACTCACCGAATTCTCAAATTCCTCATCCGTTCCCTAGCGAAACAGGAGTAACACAGGCAGACTGTCCCCTGTCGCCATGCGCGACCGCTTCGATGTCAGGCCGTTGGGGAAGACGTCCCTCGTCGAAGTGGAGGTGTGTAGTGCGCGCGTCGAACCAGTTCGCGGATGCGACGACCGGGGTGGTCTACATCCACTCGTCGCCTGCTGCGGTCTGCCCGCATATCGAATGGGCACTGGCCGCCACCCTCGATTGCCGTCCGGATCTCACCTGGATCGGTCAACCGGTCGACGTCGGACAACTGCGCACGACTGTGAACTGGGCGGGTCCCGTGGGGACCGCCGCACGCCTCGTCGACGCCCTCCGGGTGTGGCCGATGATCCGCTTCGAGATCACCGAGGACCCCAGCGACGGCGTCGACGGCGAGCGCTACAGCCATGTGCCGGGACTGGGGCTGTGGCGCGGCAACACGAGCGCGAACGGGGACGTCGTGGTCGGAGAGATGCGGCTGCGGGCGCTGCTCGCCGGCGGCAACATCGAGGAGGAACTGACCCGGGTGCTGGGAACGGCCTGGGACGAGGCGCTCGAGCCCTACCGCAGCGGCGGCGAGGGCGCCGAGGTGACCTGGTTGCGCCGGAACGTGGGGTAGGCCGCTGCGCGGCCGGTGCGTCCTTTGGGCTGCTGGGGCAACCCGAAAGACGCACCGGCGGCGCAGCCGCCTACAGCGGGATGTTCTTGTGGCGGCCGCGGCGCGCGGGAGCCGCGGCCAGCGCCTGGGCGAGGGTGCTGCGGGTCGTCGCCGGGTCGATCAGTTCGTCGACGACGCCGATCGACATCGCCCGGCCCACGCCGCCGGCGATGGCCTCGTGCTCGGCGGCGAGACGGTCGTGCAGTGCCTCCCGCTCCTCCTCCGGCGCCGCGGCCAGGGCCCGCTTGTGCAGGATGCCCACCGCCGCCTTGGCGCCCATCACGGCGACCTCGGCGTCCGGCCAGGCGAACACGGCGGTCGCGCCCAGTGCCCGCGAGTTCATCGCGATGTAGGCGCCGCCGTAGATCTTCCGGGTCACCAGCGTCACGCGGGGCACCTCGCACTCGGCGAATGCGTGCAGCAGCTTGGCTCCGCGACGGACCACGCCTTCCCACTCCTGGCTCACGCCGGGCAGGTAGCCGGGCACGTCGACGATGACGACGAGGGGAACGCCGAAGGCGTTGCACAGGCGCACGAAACGCGCGGACTTCTCCGCGCTGACGGAGTCCAGGCAGCCGCCGAGACGCAGCGGATTGTTCGCGATGACGCCGACCGTGCGTCCGCCGAGCCGGCCGAAGCCGGTGACGACGCTCCGGGCCCATCCGGCCTGCAGTTCCTCGAAGGTGGACTCGCCCTCGACGTTGTCGAGCAGCTCGTGCACGATCGGGCGGACATCGTAGGCGCGGCGGGGGGATTCGGGCAGCAGCGCCCGCAGGTCGGTGTCGCCGCGACGGGCGGCGTCGAGGTCGAACTCGCCCTGCTCGGCGAGCATCGACACGAGGCGACGGGCCCGGTGCAGGGCGTCGTCCTCGTCGTGGGCGGCGATGTGGGCGACGCCGGACTTCTTGGTGTGGGTGTCCGGCCCACCGAGGGATTCCATGTCGACCTGCTCGCCGGTGACGCTGCGCACCACGTCGGGGCCGGTGACGAAGATGCGGGCCTCGGGCGCCATGATGACGATGTCGGTGAGTGCGGGGCCGTAGGCGGCGCCGCCCGCCGCGAAGCCGAGAACCACGGAGATCTGGGGGATCCGGCCGGAAGCGCGGACCATGGCCTCGAAGATCAGGCCGACGGCATGAAGGGAGTCGACGCCCTCCGCGAGCCGAGCGCCGCCCGAGTGCCACAGCCCGACGATCGGGACGTCCTGTTCGAGGGCCGTGTCGATGGCGTCGACGATGTGCTTGCAGCCGTCCACGCCCATGGCGCCACCCATCACGGTGGCGTCCGAGCAGTACGCGACGGTCCGGACGCCGTCGATGGAACCGATCGCGGCGAGCATGCCGGACTTGTCCCGGGGGTGCAGCAGGCTCAGGGTGCCCGCGTCGAACAGTCGCTCGAGCCTCCGGAGCGGATCGCGGGGGTCGACGGCGGCGTCGCGCGTCTGAGCAGGTTCCAGGACGGTCATCGCGTTCTCCTCGGGCAAGGCAAGAGCGGGGGATGGGCGCCGGGGGTGGGGGTCCCGTGACGAGACCCCCACCCCGACGGCGAGCGAAGTCCGGTCGGGTCAGGCCCGGCCGAACGCGAGCGCAACGTTGTGCCCACCGAAACCGAACGAGTTGTTCAGCGCGAAATCGATCCGGCCGTAACGGGCTTCGCCCTTCACGACGTCGAGATCGATCTCTGGATCCTGGTTGTCCACGTTGAGCGTGGGCGGGATGACCCCGTCCCGCAGGCTCAGGACCGTCAGGACCGCTTCGAGCGCGCCGACCGCACCGATCGAATGCCCCAGGGCTCCCTTCGGTGCATACACCGCGGCATGGTTGCCGACCGCGGAATTGATCGCCTTCGCCTCGGCGATGTCGCCGATGGGTGTGGCCGTGGCGTGCGCGTTGACGAAGCCGATGTCGGACGGCGACAGGCCGGCGCCATTGATGGCCTTCGTCATGGCACGCGCCGCGCCCGTCCCCTCGGGATCGGGTGCCACGATGTGGAATCCGTCCGAGGTGATGCCCGCACCGAGCAGGCGGGCGTGGATGGTGGCGCCGCGCGCCTTGGCGTGCTCCTCGGTCTCGAGCACCATCAGCGCGCCGGCCTCGCCGAAGACGAAGCCGTCGCGGTCCTTGTCGAACGGACGCGACGCCCTGCTCGGGTCGTCGTTGCGGGTGCTCAGCGCCCGCATCATGGCGAAGCTGGCGGTGGCGACCGCGTCGAGCTGACCCTCGACGCCACCGGCGACGACGATGTCGGCATCGCCCATCGCGATCATCCGGTAGGCGTGGGCGATGGCCTCGTTGCCGGACGAGCAGGCGGACACCGGCGTCAGCACGCCGGCCTTCGCACCGAGCTCGAGGCCCACCGTCGCCGACGGGCCGTTCGGCATGACCATCTGCACGGCGAACGGGGACACCTTGCGGTAGCCGTCGTTGCGCAGCTTGTCGACGGCGTCGATGAGCGCTTCGCCGCCACCGAGACCGGTGCCGATGACGACACCGAGGCGCTCGCGGTCGACCTCCGGGCTGCCCGCGTTCTCCCACACGGTGCGGCCGAGGCCCAGCGCGAGCCGCTCGACGAAGCTCATCCGGCGGATCTCGACGCGCGAGAGGGTTTCGTCGGGGCTGGTCTTGAGCTTGCCGCCGATGCGAACCGGCAGGTCGAACTCGTCGACGAAGCCGGTCAGCGTATCGATGCCGCTCTCACCGGCGAGCAGGCCCTTCCACGTGGCATCCACGTCACCAGCGATCGATGTCGTGGCCGCGAGGCTGGTGACGACGACGTTGGGGAATGTCCCGGTGCGGGGAGAGGCGGAAGTCACGGTTGAGCTCACTCGTTGTCGTTCGTGGCCTGGACGCCCTCGGCCTCGAGCTTCTGGATGTAGGCGACGGCGTCACCGACGGTGCGGAGGCCGGCGAGGTCCTCGTCGGGGATCTTCACGCCGTACTTGTCCTCGGTCTGCACGGCGATCTCGACCATGGACAGGGAGTCGATGTCGAGGTCGTCGACGAAGGACTTCTCGACGGTCACCTCGGAGGGCTCGATGCCGGTGACCTCTTCGATGATCTCCGCGAGACCGGCGATGATTTCTTCCTGGGTGGCGGCCACGTTGTGGCTCCCTTCTTCGTTTCGTCTTGCTGATCGGACCGGGTGGCGGATTCCGCCCGGATTCCGGGTGCCCGTCGAGGGCAGGTCCCGTACTGCGCGACGCGCGCGCAGCAAACTAGCCGACGCGGAGCGATTCGGCCAGCGCTGAGATCTCCTCAGGGGTCTTGAGTGCCGTGGTCGGCGTGCCGCGCATCTCCCGCTTGGCGATGCCGACCAGGGTGCCGGCCGGGGGAAGCTCCACGACCGCCGAGACCTCGGCCGCGCGCAGGGTCGCGGTGCACAGGTCCCAGCGCACCGGTCGGGTGACCTGCGCGGCAAGCTTGGTCAGTGCGTCCGCTCCGGATGTGACAGGTGCCCCGTCGGAGTTGGACAGCAGCGTGCGGGTCGGATCGCTGGGCACGATCTTCGCCGCGGCCTCGGCGACGGCTTCCTGGGCCGGGGCCATGAATACGGTGTGGAAGGCGCCGGCGACCGGCAGGGGCCGGATCCGGGCCTTCTCCGGAGCGTTCGCCGCGAGCTCCTCGAGTGCCGTGAGGCGACCGGCGGCGACGATCTGGCCGGCCGCGTTGATGTTGGCCGGCGTCAGGTCGAGTTCGGCCAGCCGGGCGAGCACGTCCTCTTCGTTGCCGCCGAGCACGGCCGACATCCCGGTCGGCTCGATCGCGCACGCCCGGGCCATCTCGGCACCGCGGACGGCGGCGAGCATGACCGCCTCGTCCGCGCTGATGACCCCGGCGATTGCCGCGGCCGCGAGCTCGCCGACCGAATGGCCGGCGACGATCGTGTCGTCCGGGACGAGGTTGCGGGCCTCGAGTTCCTCGTAGGCCAGCAGCGCCGTCGCGACGACCAGCGGCTGGGTCACCGCCGTGTCGGTGATCTCCTCGGCCGTCGCGGTGGTGCCGAGGCGTTCGAGGTCGAGGCCCGAGGCCTTCGACCACAGCTGGATGCGATCGCGGGCGCCGGGCTGCTCCAACCAGGAGGCGAGCATGCCGGGTGTCTGGGAGCCCTGACCGGGGGCGAGCAGCGAAATCACGATGATCAGAGAACACCCTGGACAGGGCCTTGCGAGATGTCGGTAGGGATGAACTCTCGCTTGCTGTTTTGTAGGGTTCCCACAAAACAGCACGTCGGCGTCCACCATCGACGGAACGCCGCCTCCCGTTACGTGCCCGGTTCGCGCAGTGTGAAACGGGAGGCTGGTGGGACTGGAGTTCGTAATTCGTTATGACTTCGAGCCAGCCTTCCCACGGTGGCGGCTATCCGCAACACGTAAGCATCACGGGGATTCGTGGGGTCGCGGCCGGTGACTTCTGTGATCCGCTTGAGCCGGTACCGGACGGTATTTGGATGAACAAACAGCTGTCGGGCACAGGTCTCGACAGCACCCCCACAGTCGAGGTATGCGTCGAGGGTGTCGGCCAGCGCCGGACCCGCCTCGGTGAGCGGAGCCACCACGTCGTCCTCGAGCGCGGCGATCGCCCCCGCGTCGCCGAGCAGCGCCCGCTCCGGCAGCAGTTCCGCGGCGTGCACCGGCCGCGGCGCTCCTCGCCACCCGGCCACCGCCTCCATGCCGGCCATCGCCTCGACCGCGGACGCGTGCGCCGACGCGAGGGTGGGCGTGGTGGGACCGATCACCACCGGGTCGTCGGAAAAGCTGCGCATCAGCTCGGAGCGGAACGTCATCGCCTCGATGCTGCCGTGCAGCTCCCCGCTGACCACCATCACGAGCCGCTCGCCCTGCACCACTGCCAGCGCGGCGCGGCCGTGCTGCTGCGCGATCGAGTGCACGGTCGTCACGACCGACACACCCTCGTTCGGCGGGGGAGTGCCGATGATCACGGTGGCCGGCGCCGTCGCATCCCAGTTCAGCGTCGCGGCGCGCGAGAGCATGTCCGAACCGGTGTCGCCGCGGACCACCGCGTCGACGACCAGCGCCTCGAGGCGGGTGTCCCAGGCGCCGCGGGACTCGGCCGCGCTGGCGTAGACCGAGGCTGCGGCGAAGCCCAGTTCCCGGCCGTAGCGCAGCGTCGCCTCGGTCAGTGCGACGAGCTGTTGCTCGTTGCGCGCCAGCGCGGGCAGCCACTGCTCGAAGAACTCCATGGCGGCGCGGACCATGTCCACGGTCTGGCGCAGCGTCAGCCGGCGTGCCAGATCCTGCGGGATCACCTGGAACGCGTCCAGGCTGAACCGCAGATCACTGTCGGGGTTGCGCACCCATTCGAGGAAGTCGACGACCGCCGTCTGGATGATCAGCTGCACGTTGGACCGCTGCGACGCGTCGAGATCCGCGAAGAACGGCAACTGCTCCTGCATGGCGTGGACGGCCTCGGTGGACAGCCGCCCGGAGAACTGCTTGACCCGGCGCAGGAGCGCGTCGGGCAGGGGATCACGCTCCGGCCGCGCCGGCGGCACCGGACGCCCGGTAGGGACGCCCGGTGCCCGCCTCGGACGCGGCTCTGCGGGTTCTGCGACCATGGGACGAAACTACGCCCGTCGCCCGCGGCGGAGCGGGTCGGATCAGGCCACGCCGGGATCCGAGGTCTGCTCCGGAGCCGCCGCCACGTCGTCGATGCGGTACCGCCGGGCCGCCTCGACCGCCTGCGAGCGATCGATCGCGCCGTCCCGGCCGAGGGCGGCGAGCACCGCGACCACCGTCGACTCCGCGTCGATGTTGAAGAACCGGCGCGCGGCCGGGCGGGTGTCGGAGAACCCGAACCCGTCGGCGCCGAGCGTCGTGTAGTCGCCCGGCACCCACTGCCGGATCTGGTCCGGTACCGCGCGCATCCAGTCCGAGACCGCCACGAACGGACCGGCGGCGTCGGCGAGGACCTTGGCCACGTACGGCGTCGGAGCGTCGGCACCCGGGTCGAGCAGCGCCTGCCGCTCGCACTCGACGCCGTCACGGCGCAGCTCGCCCCACGAGGTCACCGACCACACGTCCGCGGCCACGCCCCATTCGTCGGCGAGCATCTCCTGCGCCCGCAGCGCCTCGGGCATGAGCACACCGGAGGCGAGGATCTGCGCCTTCGGCCCGGAGCCCTCGCCGCGGCGGTACAGGTAGATGCCCTTGAGCAGGCCCTCGACGTCGAGGTTCTCCGGCTCGGCCGGCTGCACGTACGGCTCGTTGTAGAGGGTGATGTAGTAGAAGATGTTCTCGCCGCCGAACCCGTCGACACCCTCCGTGCCGCCGTACATGCGGCGCAGACCGTCCTTGACGATGTGCGCGAGCTCGTAGGAGAACGCAGGATCGTACGACACCACCGCCGGGTTGGTGGACGCCAGCAGCAACGAGTGCCCGTCGGCGTGCTGCAGGCCCTCACCGGTGAGGGTGGTGCGGCCGGCCGTCGCGCCGAGCACGAAACCGCGGGCCATCTGGTCGGCCGCCGCCCACAGCCCGTCGCCGGTGCGCTGGAAGCCGAACATCGAGTAGAAGATGTACAGCGGGATCATCGGCAACCCGTGCGTGGCGTACGAGGTGCCGACGGCGGTGAACGATGCGGTGGAACCGGCCTCGTTGATGCCCTCGTGCAGGATCTGCCCGACGACGCTCTCCTTGTAGGCGAGCATCAGTTCCGCGTCGACCGATGTGTACAGCTGGCCGTTGCGGTTGTAGATCTTCAGCGACGGGAACCACGAGTCCATACCGAAGGTGCGGGCCTCGTCCGGGATGATCGGCACGATGCGCGGACCGATCTCCTTGTCGCGCAGCAGCTCCTTCATGATGCGCACCAGCGCCATGGTGGTGGCCACCTGCTGCTTGCCGGAGCCCTTGCGGATCACCTCGTAGGCCTTGTCGTCGGGCAGCGTCAGCGGGGCCTTGGCGGTGCGGCGCTCGGGCAGGAACCCGCCGAGCGCGCGCCGCCGCTCGAGCATGTACTGGATCTCCGGGGAGTTGTTGCCCGGGTGGTAGTACGGCGGCATCTTCGGGTTCGCCTCGAGCTCGGCGTCCGAGATCGGGATGCGCTGCAGGTCGCGGAAGTACTTGAGGTCCTCGAGCGTGAGCTTCTTCATCTGGTGCGTGGCGTTGCGGCCCTCGAAGTGCTTGCCGAGGGTGTACCCCTTGATCGTGTGCGCGAGGATCACCGTCGGCTGGCCCTTGTGCGCCATCGCCGCCGCGTACGCCGCGTAGATCTTGCGGTAGTCGTGGCCGCCGCGCTTGAGGTTCCAGATCTCCTGGTCGCTGAGGTTCTTGACCAGTTCCTTGGTGCGCGGGTCGCGGCCGAAGAAGTGCTCGCGGACGAAGGCGCCGTCGTTGGCCTTGTAGGTCTGGTAGTCGCCGTCCGGCGTCGCGTTCATCAGGTTGACCAGCGCACCGTCCTTGTCGGCGTGCAGCAGGGCGTCCCACTCACGACCCCACACCACCTTGATGACGTTCCAGCCGGCGCCGCGGAAGAACGATTCCAGTTCCTGGATGATCTTGCCGTTGCCGCGGACCGGACCGTCGAGGCGCTGCAGGTTGCAGTTGACCACGAACGTGAGGTTGTCCAGACCCTCGGTCGCCGCGACGTGCGCGAGACCCCGCGACTCCGGCTCGTCCATCTCGCCGTCGCCGAGGAACGCCCACACGTGCTGGTCGGAGGTGTCCTTCAGGCCGCGGTCGTTCAGGTAGTGGTTGAACCGCGCCTGGTAGATCGCGTTCATCGGGCCGAGGCCCATCGACACCGTCGGGAACTCCCAGAAGTCGGGCAGCAACCGCGGATGCGGGTAGGACGGCAGGCCGCCGCCCTGGTCGGCGTGGCTGGCCTCCTGGCGGAACCCGTCGAGCTGCTCGGCCGGGATGCGGCCCTCGAGGTAGGCGCGGGCATAGACGCCGGGAGAGGCGTGACCCTGGATGAAGATCTGGTCGCCGCCGCCGGGGTGGTCCTTGCCGCGGAAGAAGTGGTTGAAGCCCACCTCGTACAGCGCCGCGGAGGAGGCGTAGGTGGAGATGTGGCCGCCGACGCCGATGCCGGGGCGCTGCGCGCGGTGCACCATGATCGCGGCGTTCCACCGGATGAAGGCACGGTAGCGACGCTCGACCTCCTCGTCGCCGGGGAACCAGGGCTCGTTCTCGGTCGGGATGGTGTTCACGTAGTCGGTCGAGGTCAGTGCCGGGATCGAGACGTGGCGCTCGCCGGCACGCTCGAGCAGGCGCAGCATCAGGTACCGGGCACGCGCAGGACCGGCGGACTCGAGCAGCCCGTCGAAGGACTCGAGCCACTCCGTGGTCTCGGCCGGGTCTATGTCCGGCAGGTAGGAGGCCACGCCCTCGCGGATGACCCGCACGCGGCCATCGGAGGCCCCGCTGGTGTTCGGCGAGGATCCCGCTTCCGAGGCGCCTTGTGTGGCGGCGCTCGTCGAGGAATCGGGCTCGTGGATCAGGTCTGTCAACGTCTGCTCCTCATCGTGGTGGGGCGCGCAGGTGTGGCGCCCGCTCCGTAGGCCGGCTCTTGTGGGAGCCGACTCATCGACATCTGAACGAGATGCACTGCTCATCTTCCCCCATCGCGCGGTGGGAGGCATCCCCCCGGGTGTGAAGCGGCCGCGAGGCGGGTATCCGGACCATTCGACTCCGCGCGGCAGAATCGGCGGTGCGGAGCTCCTCGCGGTAACGTCCCCGGAAGAATGTTGTGACTTTCCTTGCGATTCGGCTTGCGTTGAGCCCCCCGAGGATGTTCGCTTTGAAAAATCGCTCGTGACATCCGGTACGCGGCAGGCCCGCGGCCCAACCGAAGGAGGACACCACCGTGGTCGCCGCGGCGGACGCCCAGAACTACGTTCAGAAGCTCGGTATCACCCACGACCAGGTGGTTCAGGAACTCGGTTGGGATGAGGACACGGACGACGACCTGCGGGCCGCCGTCGAGGACACCATCGGATCGGACCTGCTCGACGAGGACTCCGACGAGGTCGTCGACGTGGTGCTCCTCTGGTGGCGCGACAGCGACGGGGACCTCGTCGACGCGCTCATGGATGCGATCGGCCCGCTCGCAGACGAGGGCGTCGTCTGGGTGCTGACCCCGAAGACCGGCCGCGCGGATCACGTCGAGCCCAGCGAGATCGCCGAATCGGCCACGACCGCCGGCCTGACCCAGACCTCGACCGCCAACCTCGGCGACTGGGTGGGCAGCCGGCTGGTGCAGCCGAAGGCCGCCCGCACCAAGCGCTGAGCGCACCGCTCAGTTCACCTCCACCGAAGTAAGGACGACCGACGCGATGGCGATCGAGGTGGGTGCCGAGGCGCCCGATTTCACACTCAAGGATCAGAACAACCAGGAAGTGACCCTGTCGAGCTTCCGCGGGCACAAGAACGTGCTGCTCGTGTTCTACCCGCTGGCGTTCACCGGGGTCTGCCAGGGCGAGCTGTGCGCCGTGCGGGACGACCTGCCGACGTACGAGAACGACGACACCGCGATCATCGCCGTCTCGGTGGGGGCCTCGCCCACGCACAAGATCTGGGCCGCCGAGCAGGGCTACACCTTCCCGCTGCTGTCCGATTTCTGGCCCCACGGCGCCGTCGCCCAGGCCTACGGCGTGTTCAACGACAAGTTCGGTTTCGCCAACCGCGGCACGTTCGTCGTGGACAAGGACGGCATCATCCGGTTCGCCGAGGAGAATCAGCCCGGCGAACCCCGTGACCAGGGCGCTTGGGTGCGAGCGCTGGCCGCGCTAAAGTCCTGAGGCACAGTCCGGCGGCGCGAGCCGTCGGATTTGCGGGCGTGTAGCTCAGTGGTAGAGCTCTGGTTTTACACACCAGCGGTCGGGGGTTCGAAACCCTCCGCGCCCACCAGGGGAGTGGCGGTGAAAGACCTGGTCAGCGGCCGGTCCCTCACCGCTCGAGGGGGATTCTGCCCACCCGACATCCACTGCAGGGCCTTCACGTTGACACCCGCGAACACGGCCAGGCCGGGGCCGCGGTGTGCCGGGGATCGTGCGGCGTCACCCGGGGCCTTTGGGCTCTGTCGTGGCCGGGCCGGGTTTGCTGTGCTCGTGTTGTGAAGGTGCCGCTGCTCACGTCGTTCGAGGGCTATCGGGCCAACCAGATGGGACGTGACCTGCTGGCCGGCCTGACGGTGTGGGCGGTTCTGGTGCCCGAGGCCCTCGCGTACGCCACGATCGCCGGGGTGTCCCCGGTGATCGGCCTGTATGCCGCGCCCGCGGCGCTGCTCCTCTACGCGCTGTTCGGCAGCTCCCGGCACCTGGTGGTGGGGCCGATGGCGGCCACCGCGGCGCTTTCGGGTGCTGCTGTTGCCGGCATTTCCGGTGACGCCGATTCGGCAGCGCTGACGGCCGGTCTGGCGCTGCTGGTCGGTGCGCTCGGGATTCTCGCGGGGCTGTTGCGTCTGGGGTTTCTGGCTTCCTTCATCTCCGAGCCGGTGCTGAAGGGGTTCATCGTCGGCTTGGCGCTGACGATCATCGTCGGCCAGCTCCCGAAGCTCTTCGGAGTCCCGAGGGGAGAGGGGGACTTCTTCGAAAAAGCCTGGCACCTGGTCACGTCGCTGGGTGGGACGAACGGCTGGACGTTGGCCGTCGGCGCCGGCTCCCTTGCGGTCGTACTGGTCCTGCACAGGGTGTCGCCCCGGCTGCCCGCACCGCTGGTCGCGGTCGTCCTGGGAATCGTCGCCGTCTCGGTCCTCGGCCTCGACGCCAAGGGAGTGGAGATCGTCGGGCGGATCGAAGGCGGGCTACCTCCGCTCGGGCTCCCCGGCCTCCCTGGATCCGACTACGTCACGCTGCTCGCGTCGGCGGCAGGGATCCTGCTGGTGGCGTTCGCCGAGGGCGTCGGAGCAGCCAAGAACTACGCCGCCAAAGAACACTACGAGATCGATCCGAACCAGGAGCTGCTCGGGGTGGGCACAGCGAACATCGGCGCGGGACTGTCCTCCGGGATGATCGTCAACGGGTCCCTGTCGAAGACCGCGGTCAACGTCTCGGCCGGGGCGGTGTCGCAGATCTCTGGCATCGTCGTGGCGGCGCTGACGGTGATGACGCTGCTGTTCCTGACCGGTCTGTTCGCGAACCTGCCGGAGGCCACCCTCGCCGCCGTGGTGATCGCGGCCGTCACGAAGCTCGTCGACTTCCGGACGCTGCGCAAGTACGCGCGCCTGGCGACCCCGAGCCTGCGGCGGATCTACGGCGTCGCGGCGTACGCGGACTTCCTCGCCGCGGCGAGCGCCATGGTGGGTGTGCTGGTCTTCGACATCCTTCCCGGGCTCTTCCTCGGTGTCGCGGTGTCGGTCCTGCTCCTGCTGTTCCGGGCCTCGCGGCCCCACGTCGCCGAGCTGGGCCGCACACCGGACAAGAGCCGCTGGGTCGACCTGCAGCGCCATCCCGACGCGCTCACTGAGCCCGGAATCGTGGTGCTGCGGCCCGAGTCCGGCTTGATCTACGCCAACGCCGACAACGTGGCAGCGGCCGTACGCGGCCATGTCCATGACGACACGCGGGCCGTCGTCCTCGACACCGCAGCTGTGCCGGGAATCGACATCACCGCCGTCGAGATGCTGGACCGGCTGTATGCCGACCTCGAGCACCACCACATTCGGCTGCTCTTCGCCGGCGAGATCGGCCAGGTGCGCGACCTGCTCAGCGCGACCGGCATCGCCAGTGTCGTTACAGACGCACACTCGACCGTCGACGCGGCCGTCACCGCGGCCCGTCGCAAGCTCGACCACCCGCCGGACACCGACCAGAAGTCGGCGTGACGTCTCTGACGGCCGGTGGAGAGGCACCGGCCGTCAGGGCGGACCATTCCCGGTTGCTACGCGAGCGGTTCGATGTCGGGCAGTCTCCATGTCTTGTCGAACCACGGTTCCAGCGGACCGTAGAGCCGGACTATCGCGAACCAGCTCTTGCCGGGCAGGGTCTGGATCCAGTTGCGGCTGCCCTCCGGCCGTTCGGGACCGAAGTGGACGTCGACGGAGCCGTCCGCGTTCGAGATCATGTCGCGGTCGCTGGCAACGGTGGGCCATTCCTGGTCGGTCTGCAGCATCGACCGGGTCTGGGTGTCGTAGACGACGATCGACCAGAAGGTGTTGACCGGCACGTTCGGCGGGACGTGCAGCCGGTAGGTCCTGGCGCCGTCGAAGTGCGCGTCGGTGGCGTCGACGAACGCCGTGACATACTGCGATCCGGCGCCGACCATCTCCGTCAGGTACGCCGGACTCGATCCGCTCCCTATGAAGCCGAGCGCGGCGGCGGTGTCGAGCATCGCGGCGCCATTGTCCTGGAACTGGTAACCGGCGAAGAGGAAGACCCGCCAGGCGCCGTCCGGGTAGTAGCGTGCCTCGGGCTGGCGGACCCGGTAGAGGAGCGCGCGGGCGGTCGCGTCGCCGACCGCGGCTGCCTCGGTCAGGATTGCCCGCATCCGCTCGTCGGGGTCGAACGGTTTGCCGTGCTGGATGCCGACGGCGGCGAACATCCCCAGCGTGACCGGGTCGGATGACTCCGGCAGCTCGGACTGCACCACCTCGTTGAGCAGCTCCCAGTACTGGTAGTCGGCGGCCGGGATGGTGACCCACGGCTCGAAGGAGACGTTCACGAATCGCATCGGCGGCGGGTCGTCGGCCTGAGCCAGCGGGTAAGCCCGGGTCTTCGCCTTGATCATGTCGGCGGCCGGATGCGGGTCGCCGTGCTCGTCGCGGAAACCGCGCGAGACGAGGCACATCCCGTAGCTACGGGACCGCACCACGAAGTAGCCGTCCGGGACCTCGCCGTCGTATGCAGGCGGCAGGAACAGGTACTTGCCACCCTGGCCCTTGTCGGGTCCGGTCGCGCCGATGTCGACGACCCAGCGCCCCCACGAGTCGTCGATCAGGCCGTACACGTCGGGCGGGGCGTCCAGGACGAGGGGTCCATCGTGGAGGTCGATCCACATGTAGAAGTACACAACGGTCGTGTGCATCGCCGGGCCGACGGTGCACGGGTGGCACAGGTCCTCCCAGAGCGCCATCGTGGTGTTCGCCGGGCCCCAGCGCAGCAGCCCCCGGCGCCACGCCGCCCACGACACCGGATGCTGCGCCAGCAGGTACGCCTGCACCGCCCGCTGGAAGTCCAGGTTGTCGAACAGTGTCCGGGTCGTCTCGTCGTCCGGGACTCCGTCGAAGGACCGCAGCGTGCCCAACCGGGTGCGGACCTCGTCCGGCATCTCGATGCCGGGCGGAATCGGGGTGCTGTTCGCATGTGAGGTCATCGCGTCCTCCTGTGTCGATAGGTCAAGTCCCGTGAGGTGGTGTACGACGTCGTCGCGTGATTCCTCGTCGGTGGATCAGGCGGTCAAGGCCGGTGTCACCTCCTCGGTGCCCTCGGTGACACTGTCGGCGGGCTTGTCGGTGCGGGA